>PLUZ01000347.1 GCA_003162995.1 Methylocapsa sp.
CCCTTGTTGGGAAATCTTCACGGCGTCGTTGGCATCACCTTTCTTTGTAAAATATTTTTCCGTATACCTGAATCCATCCTGGAGTATTTCGGCGTCCTCCACGGCGCCTTGCGCATTCCCGGCCGTGATGTCTGGCTCAAAGTATTTGATCGTTTTATCAAGATCACGCATCAAATCGTCATCGTAATCGTGCAGGTCGAGATCACGATGCTGGGCATATGCGGAACCAGCCAGTGCCGCCGCACATATTGCAAATGGAATGACGAATTTCCGAATCATGGAGATTTTCCGTTAGGCGGAGGCTGCTGCCCCAGATGATGTCTGGGCAGAGCAAAGTTGATAATCAGCCGGCGCTACCCGTCTAGGATGGCGCTTCGATCATTTCTGTTCTTTGACCGGCGATGATTGCGAAGCATTTACGTTAAACGCCCGGAAGGACACTCCTCCCGGGCGTTCTCGAAAAGGCCGATTCTTGGCTTGCTGGAAGCTCCGATTATGCGAGGAGATCTTTCACGACCTCGCCATAGACGACAGTCGGACGCTCCGCCCGGCCGGCTCTCAAGTAGATGGTTTTCAGATGATCGAGGCCTAAGAGTTGAAGAACGGTCGCGTGCAGATCATAGGTATCGACCTTCTTCCCGACCGATTGCAAACCAATAGCGTCGGTCTCGCCAAACGTCGTGCCGGCCTTGACGCCACCACCCGCAAGCCATTGGGTATAGCCCCAGGGATTGTGATCGCGTCCATTGCCGCTTTGACCATAAGACGTGCGGCCGAATTCCGAGGTCCATACGACAAGCGTCGAATCCAAGAGCCCGCGCGATTTCAGATCGGCAAGCAGCCCGGCGATTGGTTTGTCCACCACTTTTGCATGCGCGCCATGGTTCTTCTCAAGTTCCTGGTGAGCATCCCAGTTGATGGCTTGTTCATTGCCGGGCACCTCGATGGGTCCGGTGACGACTTGGATGAAGCGCACGTTGCGCTCCACCAGCCGCCTAGCGCGCAACAAGATTGTTCCGTAATCTTTGGTCGCTGCGTCGTCCAAGCCGTAAAGCGCTTTGGTGGCGTCAGTTTCCTTGCTGAGATCGACAGCTTCCGGCGCAGTCGATTCCATGCGGTAAGCGAGTTCATAGGATCGAATGCGCGCCTGGAGTTCGGTATCGTCTGGATGCAAGGCTGCTCTTTGTTCATTCAGGCGCTTCAGAAGATCCAGATCGTCCCGCTGTTCCGCTAGCCCGATCAACTCGGGGTGATCGAGGTGGAGAATCGGCGAATTGCTTGGCCGGAAGGCGGTGCCTTGGTACACGGCTGGCAGGAACCCCGAACTCCAGTTCACCGAACCACCTGTCGGTTGCTTTTTGCCCGTGTAGAGCACGACATAGGCCGGCAAATCCGGATTGGCGGAACCCAGCGCATAAGTTACCCACGCGCCAAGCGAAGGCCGCCCGGGACTTGTATCGCCGGTGTTCAGCTTGAGAATCGAAATATCATGGGTGGCGCCGATCGTCGTGCTGGACTTGATGAAGGTGAGCTTATCGGCATGCTGCGCAAGGTTCGGCAACAGGTCGGAGAACCATGCGCCGCTNNGTGCTCGTCTTGATCCCCTGAAGGAAGGAAGGCGGCGTTTCTTGCCCAGCAAGCTTGATGAGATCGGGCTTGTAATCATAAAGGTCAAGCGTGCTGGGGGCCCCATCCATATGTAGCCAGATCACCGATTTCACCTTCGGCGGGAAGTGCGGCTGTTTGGGAGATAGGGGGTCCAAGAGACTGTCCGCCAGAGCGGGCGTAGCGAATATCCCTCCCCCCGGCATATGGGCGGCCAAAGTCAGGCCGCCGAGGCCATAGACTGTGTTGAATAGCAGCTCGCGCCGAGATTGCATGCTCATGAGACTGTTCCTTTTTGAAGCTATAGAAAACGTTAGAAGCGGTAAATGAAGTCGTTCGAGTTCACGACCACGTGAACTAGATCGACAAAGGTCGCGGCCCGTATCGGATCCAGCGTCAGCGTATCCTTCAGGCCAATGGGAATGGCGATCGACAATTTGCCATCTTCCGCCTTTGCCCTGATGACCTTTTCATGGCTCACCAAGAATGCCAGCAAAGTCGCTTTCTCGGTTTCGTCGGGATTCCGCGAGAATAAGATCTGATAGAGCCGGTCGAGTTGCGCCGATTCATCAACGCCCGCCTCGCGGATCACCCTCCCTGCCAAGGCTTGCGACCAGGAGAAGACGGTGTCGCTGTTGAACAGCGTCAGCGCCTGCAATGGCGTTGTGGTTACATCACGCTTGCTGTGCACTTGTTGGGCGGAGGCCATGTCGAAGGATTCGAGCAGCGGATAGGGAACGCTGCGCCGGGTGAAGATGTAGAGGCTTCGCCGGTTGAAATCCTGCGTATCCTTGGACACTTCCCAAAGAGTTCCGGCGTTGAGATTTGCCGGCACTGGCGGAAACACGCTGGGGCCGCCCACTTTGTCGTTAAGCTTCCCGGAAGCGACGAGCAGCGAGTCCCGAATCTCCTCGGCCTCGAGGCGCTTGCGCGGGAACACCGCCAGCAGCTTGTTTTCAGGATCGGCGTTNNNNCCACGATGCCTTTCCCGAAATATTCATTCCAAACCCGGTTGACGAAGACCCTTCCCGTTAGTGGATTCTGCGGGCTGGCAAGCCAGTTTGCCAGGGCTGTCCGGCGTCCTGATGACGCCGCCGTTGGCGTTATGACCGGCTTCTCGTCGGTCAGGGCCGCGGGGAACGCAGGCTGCACTTCATCCAGGGGTTTTTCATGATTGCCGCCAGCGAATACATAGCTGGGCGGCGCGTCGGGATGGCCGAGTTCCGTCATGGCCGTGTAGGTGTTCGAACCCTTAGCGGGCTTCAGCTTGTCGAACTTCTTCAGCTCTTCCGTAAGCTTTTTATACTCTTGCCACCTTTCTGCACCTTCCGGCGTGTACTCAGGGCTGTCCTTACTCTCTCCCGCCACCCTGAGATAGCCCGCGAAATCCGCCTCGGTCGTGACATTGGCGAGGCGGTGATTGATCCAGCGGTCATGCGGCGTCCATTCTCTTTCGGGCTTGAAAATGGAGACCCGGCTATCGGTCAGATAACGCTCTTTGTGATATTTTATAGCCTTGTCTTTAATAGGTGCGATCAGCACAGCTTGCTGAAAACGAATGTCCTTGGTGGCTTCGTCCCACTTCGCCCACTGCTTGTCATATTCGCGTTCGACATCGCCTTTCGCCGCGGGAATCTTGTCGACTTCGTTCGTATTCGCAAAAAAGGACTGGAGTGAGTAGTAGTCCTGCTGAGTAAACTTGTCCGTCTTGTGATTGTGGCAGCGTGCGCAACCGACCGTGGTGCCGAGGATCGCCTGACCCACCGTATCGGTGATGTCGGTCGTGATTTGGAACTTCCTCTGAACCAGGTCGCGGGAATTATAATTGTCGGGATATCCCGCCAAAAAGCCGGTGGCGACCAGGGTGTCTTGATTGCCCGGCGCCAATTCGTCACCCGCGATCTGCTCCTGGATGAAGCGCGAATAAGGCTTGTCCTGGTTGAACGCGTTGATCACATAATCGCGAAAACGCCACATGTCGGAGCGCGTCTGGTCGGTTTGGAAACCAGCGCTGTCCGCATACCGCGACAAATCGAGCCAGAGACGAGCCTGACGCTCTCCGAAATGCGGAGAGGCCAGCAGACGATCCACCAACTTTTCATAGGCGTCCGGCGAAGTATCGGTCACGAAGGCCGCGGTTTCCTCCGGCGTGGGGATGAGGCCCCATGCATCCAAGGTCGCGCGCCGTATGAAGGTGGCGCGATCAGCGTCAGGCGATGGCTTTAAGCCNNCTGCCACCCATAGGGCAGCCGTGACGACGGACTCGCCGCCTTAACCTCGCTGTCGACCGGCTTATCGTCTGCCAACGCGGCCGCAGTTGAAAGGCCTAACAAACCGGCCAGACATGCTTTCTTTAGTGTTTTCTTCATTGCCTAACCCCAATTTCGAGAATGTCCGAGAACATCGTTGGCTCGCCTGTCACTGTCGTCCCAAAGCTGCGAATCGGACGGATCCCCATCCAGCCAGCCCAGAGCACTTCGATCCCACAGCCACTTTAACATAACCCTATTATTCCGATAGTGTTATAGTCAATTGCATTGCGCGGCGCGACGACGCCAAGGCAAGAAGCCTGCCTTGTAATCAGCCTTGTGACCTCCTTGAGAGCCTCCAAGTTATATTCCTATTATTTTTATCGACAATGTCAATTGACTAGAATTATGGGCTGTAATAAAAACTTGCCGGCGGAGGGGTTGCCTGGACGTATCCACCAATTGGCCTGAGAGGTGCTTTCCGCAGCAACGGCTCACGGCCGGCTCAATCACGTCCGATTGGGTCCCTGACATGCGCCGCCATGGCCACCGCAGAGTTCTATTGCTCTTTCGCCCGAACGAAATTCACCAGGAGATGTTGCGTGACACGCAAGACAGCAAATGACTTTGATCCGGAGGTGCTGAAACTTTTCGACCTTTACGTTCATGGCCTGACCAGCCGTCGAGGGTTTTTGGATGGTGTTGCGAAATTTACCGCCGGTGGTGCCGCGGCGGCAGGACTGCTCGAGGCGCTCAACCCTCGCTTTGCAGAAGCCGAGCAAATCGCCAAGGATGATCCCCGAATCACGGCAAGTTACGTGGAGTATCAGTCACCAGACGGCTACGGCACACTGCGTGCCTATCTGGCGAAGCCGGCGCATGTGGAGGGGAAGCTTCCTTCTGTGCTGGTTGTGCATGAGAATCGCGGCCTCAACCCTCACATCGAAGATATTAGCCGGCGGCTGGCGGTGGATCATTTTATCGCTTTTGCCCCGGATGCGCTCTCGCCGCTGGGCGGCTATCCGGGCGACGAGGACAAGGCGCGCGATCTTTTCCCCAAGCTGGATCAGGCCAAGACCCGCAATGACTTTATCGCGGCCTACAATGTCGTGAAGAGTTTGCCCGAGAGCAACGGCAAAGTGGGCGTGGTTGGGTTCTGCTATGGCGGCGGCATCGCCAATTTCCTGGCGACCAGGCTTCCCGATCTCGCCGCTGCCGTACCCTTCTACGGGGCCCAGCCGACAGCGGAGGAAACCGCGAAAATCAAGGCGGCTCTCCTCATCCATTATGCCGGCGCCGACGATCGCATCAATGCTGGATGGCCGGCCTACGAGGCAGCCCTCAAGGCCAATGGCATCAACTACCAGGCCTTTATCTATCCAGGTGTTCAGCATGGGTTCAACAACGATACCACGCCCCGCTATGACGCAGACGCCGCGAAGCTGGCCTGGCAACGCACCATCGAATTCTTCGATGCTCATCTGGGGAACGGCCGAAGCTGACATAGCCCGGCCTTCGTTTATCACCCAATCCCAGCACAATAGGTAAGCAAAGGTAACAATGACAATGCGTAAACTTCTGACTTACGCCACAATGGCGATCCTTCTCGCGGCGCCGCTAGCGCGTGCTGCGGACACGGCCGCTCCCGCCCCAGCCGCGGCGCAGCCGCCAGCTGCCGAATACAAGTACAAAACGCCGAAGCTCAAGCGAGCAGAAATTGATGCTCTGCTGGCCAAGCCTGAAGGCCTGCTCGTCATTGACGTTCGTCGGCCCGACGAATTGACGAAGATCGGCGGTTTGCCCGTTTATCTCAGCGTTCAGGCCAAGGATCTCGAAAGCAGTCTGTCCTATATCCCCAAAGATCGCAGTATCGTGACCGTCTCGAACCATGCCGGACGCGCCGGCGCCGCGGCCGATTTGCTCGCCAGCCATGGCTTCAAAGTGGCCGGTGCGATTGGGGTCGAGAACTACGAAGAGGAAGGCGGCACGCTGACCAAAATCGCGACACCAGCGCCTGCCGCGTCGGCAGCGCAACCGCCTGCTGCCGACGAATACAAGTACAAAACGACACGGCTCAAGCGCGCTGAAATCGACGCCCTGCTGGCCAAGCCGGAAAACCTTCTCGTCATTGACGTTCGGCGGCCTGACGAAATCACGAAGACAGGCGGTTTACCGGTTTATCTCAGCATTCAGGCCAACGACGTCGAAAAAAATCTGGCCTATATCCCCAAAGATCGCGTTATCGTGACCGTCGCGAACCATTTCGGACGCAACGGCGCCGCGGGCGATCTGCTCGCCAGTCACGGCTTCAAAGTGGCCGGTGCCATTGCGGCCGAGTACTACGAAGCCGAAGGCGGCACGCTGACCAAAATCGTGCCGCCAGCGCCCGCCGCAGCAGCGGTCCGCTGACTTTTTTCGAGAACGCAAACAAACACGACGCGCGAAACGTGTGTTTGACGCTATCCCAGATGTGAGACACGGGAGGAATTCATATGAAGCGCCTTGCAGTGTGGTTCGCCGTTTTTGGGGGCCTTCTGACGACGCCGGTTTGGGCGGCCTTGAAACCGGGCGACGCCGCGCCCGATTTCACCGCGCAAGCGGCGGTCGGCGGAAAGGACTTCACATTTTCCTTGTCCGACGCCCTGAAACGCGGACCCGTGGTCCTCTACTTCTATCCGAAGTCGTTCACCCGGGGCTGCACCATCGAGGCTCATGAATTTGCCGAAGCGGCGGCAAGCTTCGCGGAAGCAGGAGCAACCCTGATCGGCATGTCGAAAGACCCGATCGAGGTGCAGCGTGATTTCTCGACGCAGGAATGCCGGGACAAATTCCCGGTCGCCGCCGACCCCTCCCTATCCGTTATTCACGCTTATGACGCACTAAGGGCCGGTGTTACCGCCTCCGGGGAGACCGTGTCTGATCGAATATCTTATGTGATCGCACCCGAGGGCACGGTTCTCTACTCCTATGTCGATCCCAAGCCTGACAAGCATATCGAGAACACGCTGGCAGTTGTGCGTCAGTGGCATGAGCAACATAAAAACTAAAGGAAAAGTGGATGAGAACCAAGTTAATCGCATACAAGTTGGCCACCGTCGCGAGTTTGGCCTGCGCTGTTGCCTTCCCCGCAAATGCGGAACTTCTTAACGAAAAGAACCTGTCAGCGTCGGTGGCTCTGACCATCGCGCAAACCGCTTACGAAAGCTGCGCGCAACAGGGGTATCACGTGTCGGTGCATGTGGTCGGCCGCGAGGGCCAGGTCCTCGTCGCAATTCGAGGCGACGACTCGTCGCCGCACACCTTAGAGAATAGTCTGCGCAAAGCCTACACAGCCCGCACTTTCCGGACACCCTCAGGGGACTTCGCGCAACGCGTGAAAGACAACCCCACCCTGGGAGTCGTTCATCTTCCCGGCGTAATTGCCTTGCAAGGCGCCTTACCGATCAAGGTCGGCGAAGACGTCATCGGCGCGGTCGGGGTTTCCGGTGCTCCCGGCGGCGACAAGGACGAGGCTTGCTCCAAAGCAGGTATCGACAAGGTGGCGGCGCAACTCAAGTGATATCTTGGATTCGAAGATTTCGATGGAGGAATGAAGATCCAGGTCTGAACCCTAGTCACACAAAGGGTGAGCGAGAAGGTTGCTCATTGTCGTGGCTTGTCACGGCGGGATCATAAGCCGGTGACATCATAAAGCGTTTTTGGGTTAGCTTAAGGAATGGTTAGCCCGACGCTCTAGACTCTAGAGCGCATTCAGAGTCCATGGACTGAGAAAGCGCTCTAGAACTTTGTTTTGCCGCATGATCTTTTCTAAAACTCTGCAACTTTTGAGAGCGTGCTCAACACAATGAATGGGGGCATGCCGAACGACATGAACGGGTGCGGTTCCGGTCGCAAATGAGGCAGAGAGGAGCGAGGCGGGACAATGGCAACCAAATTATCCTCAGCTTTGGCGGCGGTTTCCTTTGCAGCACTCTTGACCGTCACTTCGGCCAAGCTGAACGCCCAACAGAGCACGGAATCTCAAATCCGCATCGGCGGAAGTGATCTCGGTGGCGTGGTCACCAGCGCCAAAGGACCCGAGGCCGGCGTTTGGGTCATCGCGGAAACGGCCGATCTTCCCACCAAATTCGCCAAGATCGTGGTCACCGATGATCAAGGCCGCTATGTGATTCCCGGCCTTCCGAACGCGAGTTATAGCGTCTGGGTGCGCGGTTACGGGCTCGTCGATTCGCCAAAGCTTCAAGCCCGGCCTGGTGCGATCGTGAATTTGACGGCTGTGGAGGCGCCAACACCCGCGGCGGCAGCAGATTATTATCCGGCCCTTTATTGGTATGCGCTGCTCAAGATTCCCGGCAAGAGCGAGTTCTCCGGATCAGGGAGAAACGGCATTCCGCCGGCCCTGAAAACCCAAGAGCAATGGCTGGACATCGTCAAGACGGACGGCTGCTACACCTGTCACCAAATCGGCGACAAGGCGACGCGCACGATTCCCAAGGAGCTGGGGCACTTCGAGTCCCCGGTGGCGGCATGGGAACGGCGTATTCAGTCAGGCCAGGCGAGCGGCGCCATGGTCAATGCGATCGGGCGGCTCGACACGAATCGCGCCTTGGCGCTGTTTGCCGATTGGACGGACCGGATTGCCGCCGGTGAATTGCCGACGGCGCCGCCGCCACGGCCGCAAGGCGTCGAGCGCAATGTCGTCTTGTTGATATGGGATTGGGCCACCCCTACAGCCTACCTGCATGACGAGGTTTCCACGGACAAGCGAAATCCCACCGTCAACGCAAACGGCCTGATCTACGGGTCTCCCGAGGAGAGCACGGATTTCGCGCCAATCCTCGATCCGGCGCAAAATGCAACGAGCCAGGTGAAGTTGGCCGTCCGCGATCCGGACACGCCCTCCACCGCGGATGACCCCATTCTCATGCCCTCGCCCTATTGGGGAAACGAGGCGATCTGGAACAGTCAGGCCAATGCGCACAATCCTATGTTCGATGAATTGGGGCGGGTGTGGTTTACATCCAGACTCCGGCCGCCGGGCAATCCGGCTTTCTGCAAAGCAGGATCGGACAATCCCTCGGCGAAACTGTTCCCGCTCGAAAGTTCCGGCCGCCAGGCGGCAATGTATGATCCGAACACCAAGAAGTTCACGCTTATCGACACATGTTTTGGGACACACCATCTGCAATTCGCGCAGGACGCAAACAATACTTTGTGGTTCAGCAGCGGTGGTGGCGGCGGCGTCGTGGGCTGGCTGGACCGGAAGAAATTCGAAGAAACTGGAGACGCGGCGAAATCGCAAGGCTGGACCGCTCTCGTTCTCGACACCAATGGCAACGGCCAGCGGGACGCTTATGTGGAGCCCGAACTACCGGCCGATCCCGCGAAAGACAAGCGGATTGCCGCGGCATTTTATGGCATTGCGCCAAGCCCGGCTGACGGTTCTATTTGGGGGTCTGTGGTGGGCTTTCCGGGTGCCGTCGCTCGGCTGAACCCGGGGAGCAACCCCCCGGCAACGGCTTTGGCGGAATATTACGAATTGCCCCTGGATAAAACCGGTGTGCCCGTTCTCGGTTACTCGCCGCGCGGAATGGACATCGACAGTGACGGCGTTGTCTGGGCATCGCTCGCAAGCGGGCATCTCGCCAGCTTCGACCGGCGCAAGTGCAAGGGCCCTCTCAATGGCCCGGTGGCGACGGGGCAACACTGCCCGGAAGGCTGGACTCTCTACCCGTTCCCGGGACCGCAGTTCGCGGGTGTGACCGGTTCCGGCAGCGCCGAGGCGAGCTACTACACCTGGGTGGATCAGCATGACACGTTCGGCTTGGGCCGGAACGTGCCGATCTCCACCGGCAATGCGTCCGATGCCTTACTCGCTCTGGTCGATGGAAAATTCATCGTCCTTCGCGTTCCCTATCCGATGGGCTTCTATGCCAAAGGCATGGACGGCCGCATCGACGACATAAATGCTGGTTGGAAAGGCAAGGGACTTTGGGCGACCTATGGCACCAGGACGCCGTTTCACATCGAAGGCGGCAAAGGAACGACGAGTAAGGTGGTGCGCTTCCAGCTTCGTCCCGATCCGCTTGCGCGATAAGAAGGTGAGGCAAGTCGAGGCCGCTATCGCCGTCCCGCTGTTGATCGAAATGAGCGCTCACGCGGGCCGGGAGTCAGATTGATAGTCGCGAAAAAAAGGCCGGTTGGTTAGAGCATGATCCCCATATATGAGAGGCGAAATCTACCGATCGGCGTTTGACTCGGCGATTTGGGGTTCCGGGTCGTATCGTGAGATCGTGATGCCCGCGTCGAGAAACTTTTTAAGAAAGTTTTTCCGCCTTTCGATAAACCAGGCATCTTTCCAAGGATGCCGTTCGATAAAGCGTTCGCCAAGCGCCGCCAAAAGCATCAATTCGAATCGAGTTGTTTGCCCTTGGCGCGTACCCTCTGCAACCAGGCTTAGATGGTTGTCATCATACGGCGCAATTGCCGATTCGACCTGCTTTAAATCTTGAAATCCAAGCCGCTTAAGCAAGCCTGCCGTCCAATGGTACGACCAAGTAGATATTCTGCCGTCAGGTCCAAGTCTTTTATCTAGAAAAAATTTAAGGGCATTGGGCGTGATCTCGACACCGCTGAGGTTGCCATGCTGGACCATCGCTTTTGCGTGGTCTTCTAACTCCCTGTCGGCATTTTGAATTGCCTGAAATTCCCTGTCCGCAATTTCAAGCATACCGGCAAGAGCCATAAAGCGCCTGCGTATTTCCGATGGAATTGTCTTTAATGATCTGTATTGTATGTCGTGCTCGATCTCAGCCCAAGCATGCTGCAAGATTGTGCGCACTTGCATCTCGACGATAGCGTCAGCAAAATGCTCGTATTCAGCGAGGTGCGTTCGTTCCCCTTTCATCCGGAGTAGGTAATGAATGCTTTGATACCCAAACCGCTCCTCCTCGATAAGCATCAAACCCTTATTTGATTTTTCAATGACGTCGAACTCCTCGGTTATTAGCCGATCAACGTCTGCAAGCGTTCCCGGGAAATGCGTAATGACGCGGACGCCAGCTAGGTCCGTAATATCTTTGAGTGGCTCTAGGTATTTTGGCACGTTGGGATCGATGTCTGAGGGGATAGCCGCTTTGCGCCCAAGGCTACTGGGGTCTTTCGCACGATGCTGTACTGAATGAACTTTGATGCCACGCTTCCTCAAACATTCCTGCAGAATTCGAGCGATTACGTCCGCTAAATTCGCGTAGAATGGTTGCACTCGGAGATATGCTGTAACCGCGGTTTGTGCATGCGAATCTAAAGCTAGCACTTCAGGTTCGCTGTCCAGTCCTGTCATGCGTCCCTCTCTTATCGCGGATGAGATCGAGACCTATCAAAAAATAATCATATAAGAAATATTGAGTCAGGCACATTTCCTACTTCTGCTTTGCGTCAAAGGCAGTCCAACAGAACCGCTTGCAGCATTTCATGTCGCCTGTACCAAGCGTCAAATTTCAATCACTCGTAGGGTTCTTAGTTGCGGATGCCCTCTTCGACAGTGCCGGCCATGCTAAGGTCGTGCNNGCCCCCCGACAGGATGAAGGGAGAGAGGTCGACCTCGCGAACCCGATAGCCGCGCTCCTCCAGGATCGCGCGAAGCCGCGGGGGCGCCTCGGCCATCACCACGGTGCGCCCAAGGCAGACCGCATTAACACAGAAGGCGCCCGCCTCGTCCGGCGCCGCTTCAATCAGGAGCTCGCGGGCGACCTGCTCGCGGATGCGTCCCATGGCGTCAGGAGTGAAGGCCGGCGGAAACACCAGCACCTCACCTCCGCTCAAGGGGCAGAAGCAGGTATCCAAGTGATAAAAGCGCGGGGTGGCCAGCTCCAACGCCACGGCCTCGCGGCCGAAGAAGCGGGTGATCTCGTTGGCGGCGGCTTTGTCGGAGCGCTGGCCGAAGCCGGTCCAAAACAGCTCGCGTGTCGCATCCCAGATGCCGTCGCCGGCGCCTTCATGG
Organism: Methylocapsa sp.; assembly: GCA_003162995.1. Taxonomy (GTDB): domain Bacteria; phylum Pseudomonadota; class Alphaproteobacteria; order Rhizobiales; family Beijerinckiaceae; genus Methylocapsa. Next base: position 11,857 of record PLUZ01000347.1, read on the forward strand.
ACGAGGCCGGCCGGAAGCTCAGCAACCTCACGCAGCAGCCCCCGCCGCTGCAAGCGTTCGAAGGCCGCCCGGAAGAGACTTTCCTCGCCCTGGCGCTCGGGATAGCGGAAGCGGGCCAAGAGCGCGCGCCCATCCAGCACAACGGCAGCATTCGCCGGGAACACCATATCCGGCCATCCGGGCGCGCCAGCTATCACCTCGATAGCGGCGCCAGCCGCGGCTAAGGTAGAACGCAGGGATTCCCAGGCCAAACGGGCCGAATGGCGGTGGCCCTCCGCATCTAGCAGCCAAGCGGCTGGCTTCATCCAGGGGTTGATGGCGTAGCTGACGTTGAAGTGCGCCGGATCGGTCATCAGGATGAGGGGCGGCTTTCCCATGGGGATCTCCGTTGGAATCAAAACATGCACAATATCGCATCCGGCGACGCTAACTAAAAGAACTCAGACTGCTTACAAAAAGCTAAATATCTGACGATATGCAGTATAATACTGACGGATTGTCAGAAGAGTTCCCTATGGATGAATTGGATCGCCGGCTCATCGCGCTCTTGAGGAGCAACGGACGGTTGCCCGCTGCGACCCTCGCCAAGACCCTCAAGGTCTCGCGCGGGACGGTGCAGAATCGTATCGACAGGCTGATGGCCGGGGGTGCCATCCTGGGCTTCACCGTGCGTCTGCATCCGGAAACCGAGCACGGCCGCGTGCGGGCGATCATGTCGATCGCGGTGGAGGGCCGCCGGGCGCAGGCGGTGATGCGCGCCCTGCACGGCTTTCCCGAAGTGGAAGCCGTGCACACCACAAACGGGCG
>PLUZ01000521.1 GCA_003162995.1 Methylocapsa sp.
AGGCAAGCTGGGATGGCCGGGGCTATTTGACTATGAGCAGCCCGGCCATGTGAGTCAGTCCTGCTGCGTGCTCGGCTATCGCCGGAATAGCTTCTACCGGTTCAAGGTGTCAATGAGAGAGCTGGCGTTACAAGACATCTCGCGCAAGACGGCCGGCTTTGCCGCGGGGTTGCTAAAGATATAGGATATTGGAATTGCGGCTTCTTTTGAACTGGTCATCAAATTCGGCCCAAATAGGGGATGCATTTCCGCAAGCTTTAGTGAATTTATAACAACTGAAACGGCCGCTGGGTACGGCACCCCGTCCCTCCACTCCCTTCACTTGAGAGGGAACCGCGTCGAAATGAGCCATGCGCTCCAAAACGTCGTCCGCCTGCCGGCTCGTATGGTAAGTGCCATCGCGACCGATCCGGCCGATCTTTGGATACGGGCTCTCGAGAAGTTCAGTGAAAGAAGGGAGCGGAGGAGGCCGCCGTGCCAGTACCAGGCGGAGCCCGATTGGGAGCCGCGGCTCCACAGTTTGCTCGGCGTGGCGTGGCCATGCGTGGCTTGCGCGGAGTTTCAGGAGCTGTGGCCCAAGATCATCGGATCTCTGACCGCGTCAGGGCTGCGGATAGGACCGCAGAGTTTTGGTCCATGGAACGACGGCGATACTGGGCTGGTGCGTGCCATGTGGTGTCTGACCCGCAACTTGCGGCCCGCTAAGGTGGTCGAAACCGGTGTGGCCCGCGGGCTTACGTCGCGGTTCATTCTTGAAGCGATGGAGCGCAACGGAACGGGTCATCTCTGGAGCATCGATCTTCCGCCCACCAATCCCGAGCTTCAACGACAAGTCGGTGCAGCGGTTGAAGATCGCCTTCGCGATCGGTGGTCATACATCCGAGGGTCAAGCAGAAGGCACCTGCCGGTGCTACTGCATGAGCTAGGGCAGATTGATCTCTTCCTGCATGACAGCTTACATAGTGAGCGCAATGTTCGCTTCGAGCTCGACCGGGCTTGGGGGGCGCTGCGGCCAGGCGGCGCCGCGGTCATCGACGACATCGATGCGAACTGGGGCTTCCATTCGTTCACGCAAACCTTTCCCAGCCATTCATCTCTAGTCTGCGAGGCCGAGCCGCTCCAACCCGATCTCCGGCGCTTCAACGGCAAAGGACTGTTTGGCATCGTTTTGAAGGGAGGTCGCCGCATTGACGCGTGATCGAGCGGCGACAAGAAACCTGCATAGTCCAACTCATTGAATCTAAGCGAGTCTGCCTCAGTTGAGTCCGGGCATTTGTGGCGACAGCGCTTACCCGGCCTCGACATATTGCGGGCGATACGCAGTCGCGCGGATATGCGCCTCGATGTCGTCCGGCCGCTTCACCCGCGCCAACCCCTTGTCAAACACATGGGCCGCCACCTTTGCTGCCACGCGCAGCGAGGCGTCGAGGATCTGGCTCTGCGGCGGATAGATGAGGCCGGAGGCGAGGCTTGAATCCGTCACCTGCTCGGCGACCGCCTTGGCCGCGACAATGAACATCTCTTCGGTCACCCGCGCGGCTTCGGTGGCCAGCACCGCCATGCCCATCGCCGGGAAGATGTAGACGTTGTTGCCCTGTCCCGGGATGAATTTGCGCCCGCCAATTTCCAGTGGCGGGAATGGGCTGCCACTGGCGAAGATCGCCCGCCCATCCGACCATTTGTAAGCCTCCTCCGCCGTGCATTCCGAGCGCGACGTAGGGTTGGAGTATGGGAAAATAATCGGCCGTTCATTCACACGCGCCATCGCCTCGATCACCTGCTGGTTGAACAGTTTCGGCACGGTGCTGACACCGATGATGGCGGTCGGCTTAATCGCCTCAATCGCTGCCGCAAAGGAACTCATCGGCGCATGGTCATGCGCGAACGGTTTCTGAAAGTCCGCGAGATCCGTACGCGAGGTCACCATCAAGCCGTTGATGTCGAACAGCCAGTTTTGGGCGCGGCCCGCGTCCAGCGAGATGCCATCCATCGCCATCGCCTCGCCGATCAGCTCGGCAATCCCCGTGGCGGCCGAGCCCCCGCCGAGAAAAAGGAAGCGCTGCTCCGTCAATTTCTGTTTCGTAATGCGAAGTGCGCCAAGAACACCGGCCAGCGCTACGGCCGCTGTGCCCTGGATGTCATCATTATAGGTGCAGATTCGGTCGCGATAGCGCGTCAGGATAGGCACGGCGTTGATGTTGGCAAAATCCTCCCATTGCAGACAGCATTTTGGAAACATCTCCTGCACGGCCTGCACGAACTCGTCGATGAAGGCGTCATACTCCGCGCCGCGCACGCGATTTTGGCGCAGGCCTAGATACAACGGGTCCTCCAGCAGACCCTGGTTGTTCGTGCCAACATCGAGCGTAATTGGCAGCGTCAACTGCGGCGGCACGCCGGCGCAGGCCGTGTAGAGGGCGAGCTTTCCAACGGGAATGCCCATTCCNNAAGCGGACGTCTTTCTGCGGCCAGTTGGTCAGCAGTTCTTTCACGCGCCCCTTTGCAGTGACCGGCAGGTACATGCCGCGGCTGGCACGAAAGATATGATCGAACTTCTGGCACGCCTCGCCGACCGTCGGCGTATAGACGAGCGGCATATAGGTCGCGGCGTCCGACATCACAACGGCATAGAACAGCGTCTCGTTGCGTGCCTGCAGGTCGGACAGGAAAAGGTATTTCTGAAGATCGCTATTCAATGCCTCCATCTGCGTGTGCACGCGCGCGATCTGCAAATCCAAAGTATCCACCGCCGGCGGTAGCAGGCCCTCGATACCCAACGCCCGCCGGTCGGCTGCCGGGAAAGCGGTGCCACGGTTGGCGTGCGGGTCGTGGAGTAGAGCGTAGCCGGTCAGGCCATGGGTCGTGGGGGACATGCTGATCTCCTGGGCGTGAAGGATCTGGGTGTGAAGGATTAAGGCGGTGCCTTCTTGTCAGCCACGTAGGGACGGACCATCTTCGCCGGATCGACCACACGATCGAACTCCGCTTCCGTGACGAAACCAAGCTGCAGTGCCGCGGCTTTCAGGGTGAGGTCGTTGTCCAGCGCATAGTGGGCAATCTTCGATGCATTGTCATAGCCGACGACCGGCGCAAGTGCGGTCACCAGCATCAAGGAATGCTCGACATACTCCTTGATCTTCGTCAGATTTGGGCGGGTGCCCTCAATCAGAAACTTGCGGAAATTTGTGCACCCATCGGCCATGATGGTGATCGAGTGCATGATGTTGAAGATCATGAGCGGCTTATAAACGTTCATCTCCAGATAGCCACTGGCGCCACCGAAGCCGACCGCTACGTCGTTGGCCATTACCTGGACGCAGATCATGGTCAGCGCCTCGGCTTGGGTGGGATTGACCTTGCCCGGCATGA
>PLUZ01000014.1 GCA_003162995.1 Methylocapsa sp.
GATATGATTGCGAGCCCGAGGTGCCCACATCATTGCCCGTCGTCCCGTCTACATAAAAGTTGCGGGCACAATTATAAGGTCTGACACCGGCCAATACTTGTCCCTGCGCCATTCCAGCAAAGCCTGCTACGGTGCCTATTTCACAAAGAAGCCACACTATCCCCGTCGCGATGATGGGCGTAGAATAAACCTTCATTTTTCCTCCAAGGTTTACGTTCTGCACGGAAAAATGCTGATGTGGACGAATATGATGACAAACTGTAGCGCGTCAATCTGTAGAGCGATTTTTAGCTCGGATGTCCGAACGATAACAGGTGCGGGCGTAGTGCCCGTTCCAGACGCTGTTCTCCTGTTCGCCGTGAGTAGGGCTAACGCTCAAATCCATATTGAGCAAACACCGGCTCAGATCAAAGACCCGCACCGCCTCGCACCTGCTTTCCCTCCGACGAATACTAACCGTCGAACCGTTTTGTACGTCACCACTGAAAATATCCTTAACCGCCTCTCCCAATCATAGTCTGAAAAGGTTCCGCCCAAAATGGCCAGCTTATACCCCGCACGTAGCCTCACTATGCCGGCTCTAGTTGGCTTAATGTTGCTTCGCTGCGTGCACTTGGACAAGACCCGAGCAGCTATAGGCGGCGGCCGCGAGTTTCTACGCCCAAAAAAAATTGGCGTTGCTGCTAAGCTTACGGGTCCGTCTCCCGTGAAAGAACTCGCGGTCGCGGCGGACGAGAGTGTGGAATCGGTCCACGATGCCATTGCCGATGGTGTCGAGGTGTTAAGCCGATATCAGGGCATATTGACCGCTTTCGCGGTGCGCATCGACTCTTTTGCAGCATCCAGAATCTCGATCACTCCTACGTTCATTTCAGCGGACAATGGATTTTCAATAGGTTTGTCATTGCGGATGCGGTCTGCGAAATAAGCAATGGGGTTCGACGTTTCGTGAGGGGCGGGATTGAGCGGCAAAGGCGTTCCGTAAGGCATTTTTGGATCATCAGGCGCGTCCGCAGGTTGTGAGAAAAGCTCGTCTTTGGTTGCAAGCAAGCTGCCCTTCGGACCGTACACCTCTACTTGCCCTTTGTTCCGCGGCCAGTTCCAGGACGCCTGGATCACAGCGGTAGCGTCCGCGTACTCGAGCAACAACGTCGAATCGTCGTCAACCAAGTAATCTCGACTTGTCTTCAACTTGATGTTGTAGGCGAACACCTTTTGTGGACGCCCCTTGAGCCACATCGCCCATTCGGCGCCGTAGCTAGCAAAATCCATCACAGCACCCCCACCGTTTTCGACCGGATCATAGAGCCAGGCGGCGAAGAATTTTGACACGCCGATTTCAATCGGCCCCCGATGACCCTGTTGAACGACGACCTTCTGAACCTGTCCGAGGTCACCCGCCCACACGCGGTGAACCAGGCTCTGGCTCGGCGCGACCCAGGCATTCCAATAGTTGACCATCAACTTGATGTTTGCCGCACGAGCCAGGCTAGCCATCTGACGGGCGTCGGCGGAGGTGGTCGCCATTGGCTTTTCGACCGAATAATGGATGTGGCGCTGGGCGCACTCGCGGAGAATCGCAAGGTGCTTATCGTTCGCTGTCGTGACCACGACGGCATCCGGCTTGGCCTCGTCGAGCATCTTCACAAAGTCATCGTAGAAAAGGACGCTCGATGGAACGCGGGTCTTGGCGAGCGCCACCAGCTCGGGGTGTGGGTCGGCGATGGCCACCAGTTGAACACCGGACTCGGCCGCGATGTCATGCAGCAACCCCCAGACATGGTCGTGGTCGAGTCCTACTATGGCAAAGCGCAGTTGCGTGCCCGCCGCAGCCTGAGAAGGGCTTCCATGCGCCACGCCGAGCCCCACCAGTATTGCGAGCAACGTTCCCCACATGTCATCCTCCGCCCGACCCGCCTGACCCGGGCCTTCAAGTTCGCGCTCTTGGAAACAGTGATACGCAGCGCTTCGTCAACGCCGCATTCCGTGGCCGATGGCATACGGCTATCGAGATCGGCACACGGGAGCTATACGATATCATCGTGAGCCATCTCGGCGGCGCAGGCCTGCGGTGCGGGAACCCCTTGACGTCATTCTCCCGAGGGTCCCGCCATGGAACCGAGGCAACCGCAGCCGCTAAGCTCCTCAAAGTCGATCCGCACGGCCGCGGACGGGGTCAGGGATCGCAATTTATACCGCTAATCCGAAGTCATCGCCGCAAAGCCCTTTCCTTTATCCGAACCTCGTGGTTAAGGCGCCATTTTTGTATTTGGTTGGTGGCCCAGCTTGTTTCGTGGGGATTTCCGTAATGGAAAATCGCGGTGGCCCGCACGGCAGTGCCCTTGACTGGCATGTTGCCATGAAAAGATTGATAGCCCCGGAAAAGATATAGATTTCCAGGTACGATGCTTAGGACCTTTGCCTTGAAGAGACGCCGAACCCAAGGTTTCCCTGAAAGAATTTGAATAAATCTGTTTTGCAGTATCATTTTCTCGATCACATTCATAGTCAACGAACGGTGTCCACGGCAATTCGGGTATATGATCATGTCTCCACGTTCCTCGGGAGAGCCGTTTGGGATCAAGATGGGAGCTAAAGCAGTAACAATGTAAGCATCATAGTGAAACTGATACGATTGACTTTTGGCAGTCTCGCCCGAAATTACTCTCAAAACCTGATAAATTGGTGACGGCAAAGCTGGTTTTCTCGTTATCTCCTCATACGCTTGTTTAAGAAGTCCATGCATAATGGATGATCGGCCAATTTCACCCAGCAAAGAATCGCCGTGATCCGCGTTCCCAACAAGTGAAAAATATTCTCCCCCATAATGCCTTAGTTGCCTTGCCACAAATTCTCGGCAGTCCGCCAGAGTGTTCTCCGAAAAGATGTTCCTGATGACGCCCACGCCGACCGTATTCATATCGGTGATCGCGGCGGAGATCTCTTCATTGCTGATTTCGCGAGCAAAAACGGTGCTCATATCGTCCTCCCATTATTGTTATAAAAAATGATTGGCAATTGTTGTTGAGGGGTACTCGTTAATGGGGCTTTGGCGCGAGACGAACTAAATGGTGCCGTCAGAATTTCGTATGAAATCTGTTTAATATCGCTGCGATCTCCACCAATGGAAGTACCATTTGGGTCTTGATCCGAGATTGATTTCCATTAGGCTTTTCGGCAAGCGTGCGAAGGTGAACAGCTTGTCGTCGGCTTCCTAAATATCGGTCACCGACGGCATTTCAGCCGTCACTCATTGAAGGCTCCCGGCGATCCTCCACTTCGCATGAAAATTCTCATTTGGGGCATCAATTACTCACCGGAAAGCTCCGGAATAGCGCCGTTTAACACGGCGCTCTGCGAATATCTGGCAAGCCGCGGCCATGCGGTCACGATGCTGACGACCTTTCCCTATTATCCACAATGGAAAAAGCGCGCGGAGGACTCTGGTAAGCTCTGGAGCGTGGAAACGATCAATGGCGTCAAGGTGGCTCGTGTCTGGCACTATGTTCCAGAGAAACTAAGCTCTTTGAAGCGAATCGTTCACGAGGCCAGTTTCTTAGTACTCTCTTTTTTCTATTCTTTGCTCCTTGGAAAGTTTGATGTAGCGGTTGTTGTTTCTCCACCTTTGGGGCTAGGCTTTTTCGCATGGTTGTTTTCTCGGATAAAAGGAACTCCCTTCGTTTTCCACGTTCAGGATCTGCAACCGGATGCGGCACTTTCCCTTGGTATGTTAAACCCGAGCCGGTTTTCGCAAGTTCTCTACAAACTCGAGGCGCTCGCCTATGAGAAAGCGGTTCGTGTCAGCGGCATCTCGCGTGGAATGATTCGCGCCTTTGAAAGCAAGAACGTACCGACGGAAAAAATCATATTCTTTCCCAATGGTGTGGCTGTACCTGACCCTGAGTACTTTCCCCAACAAGGGGCCTTCCGCAAGCGGCACCAGATCGCGCCTGAAATCAGCGTCGCCACCTATTCAGGAAATCTCGGGGCGAAACAGGGATTGGATATTTTGTTTGATGTCGCGGAAAAATTGGCCGATCAGCCGATCAAAATCGTCATATGCGGAGATGGCGCGCGGCGAATTGCCATGGAGCAGCAGGCGGCCGAAAGAAAACTGAAAAATCTTCTTCTGCTGCCGTTTCAGGACGAGACAGGTTACCGCGAAATGCAGGTGGATACCTCGATCAGCCTCATCACCCAACACAAAGGAACGGGACAGTTCTTTTTTCCGAGCAAGCTGCTTTCGTCGATGCTCTTTTGCAAGTCCGTCCTGGCCGTTGCGGACAGCGACAGCGAATTAGCGCACGTGGTTAAAGATTCCGAGTGTGGTTATGTCGTTGAGCCAGACCACGTTGATGCTTTGGCTTCCACTCTTATGGAAATGTGCTCACCAGAAAAGCAGCGGGTTATGGGACAAAACGGAAAGAACTGGGTTTCACAATATGCTTTCGAAGTTGTCCAGGGCAATTTTGAAGACCACCTACGGAAAATTGTCTTTTCATCGCAACGACAATCCGGCGTGCATTATCAACTTCACGAAAAATGACGGGAAGAATTCACCGAAATTGGTAAAATCGAGTCCCTGCGCTCAGCATGCGCTGCACCGAGATCGCGGAGATGGCGGAGTGACGGCTCATCGATCGAATGCTCCAGGGCGATCTTCGCCTTCAAGGCAGCGTCGATCTTCCGTCTCGTCTTCTTCGCCATTATCCGCTCCGTTTAGCAAACGGAGCGGTCGCCTTCCAACTTAACCGCAGGCCCCCCAAAAAACTGGGTCCATTTCAGTCAGTGGTGGATAAACGAAAAGCCGAAGGC
>PLUZ01000033.1 GCA_003162995.1 Methylocapsa sp.
GGCCGAAATTTACCGGCGTGGCATTTGCTATGTCCGTGCGAGTTCCGATCAATACGCCCGAGCCGAAACTATACATGGCTGACTCCTTTTCTTCGACCTATGCCGAAAGCCTGCTGCTATGGCCAGGGCAACACAAACTTTAAACTTTGAGAGCAGCTTTCATGCACCCCGTGCCAGGAGCCTTCCTGAAATGATCCAAGAAAATCCTTGCCGATCCATTGTTACCTGACGATTAGGCTACCAGGGACGAACATCACGTTAGCAGGAAGAAACCAGTGAGAGGGCACAATGCCCATATAGAGCAAGTCCTGATTGGGGGATGGATGGATGCCGTCGCCTCCTTGGAAGGCGCGGGCTTCATGCTCTTGGTCGATCCCACTGGTGCTTGTGCGTAGTATCCACATCGCTAACATTGTCTGATTATAGATCATGCTCTGCTTCCTGTTCCGCCGCCAATTAGATGGCTGTTATGCTGCGGATTTTTGCGAGCTAATTTCCTTGGGCTCCGAGCGCGACTTTGAACTATGTCATCATATGACGTGATGAAACCTTGAAAAAATCGGACTTGCTGTTGAGCGACAGCCAAAATACGATGCAGGGATCGCAACCGCGTATCAAACATACAGCTCTTCAATTACGGCAAGATAAGTTTGATTGGCACAATCAAGAGCGTGTCACCGTCGATATCACCCGGGTCCTTCAAAGCTTTTCCATCAATCCGGCAATTGTAGACCATCCCGCCCAGAGTGTTTCGACCAACGAGAAGGTCGCTCCCTGAAAGTGCGAAGGCCGTATCGAAGGCGTCCATTACGTTATTGAGCAATGCTGCACCCACGATGCTTGGATCCTTTGCACTGAGATAGACGAACAATCTCACTTCGATGACGCGCTTCGGAATAGCGCTCTCACTCCACGAATATGTTTCCTGCCCTCCCTCGAAAAGAAAACAGGCGGGCCTGTTTGCCGCGGGCACATCACTCCATAGTTTGAGCCGCCTCGCCGGACCAAGCTTCCACGGATAAGCGTTGGCGACGATATTCATGAGTGCCCCAATGGCGCTCTCGCGTGGTATCATCGCCATCCGGCTCCCCAAATGCTAAACTGGTTGACAGCACTTAATCGCTTCTCGTACACGGCCTGAATGGAATGCACGTAGCTACTGTCACCCCTGCCCTAAAGCTTCAAGAATGGCTTCTTTGAAGCCTGACTCTATTTCGTCGTGCATCTCCGCAAGTGAACTTCCAAGATAAAAGCGCGCCGGAATTGTTGATCCTGGATGGTGGACGCTTCTTGCGAAAACCTGGTCTCCCCCCGTGCTAAAGGCCAGGGCCTTGGCCTTCACAGCGACGATATCGTGGGCCGCCGTCTTCCCGCCGAATTCCTGGATTGCCGCATATGGCACGCCGGTGCTGGAAATGGAGACGGACGTATCTTCTCCATTATCCTCGATGGAGGAGATGATAGAGGCCGCAAGAACGCCGGAGTGGACCTGTAAGACCTCGCCGGAAAGCNNGCCGTGCGAAGGGTGTCTGCTTGACCTAACAGTGCATCCTGCACTGCCTGGACGTCGAATTCGACATCGATCATGGGGTGACCACGCGGCGATAGGGTGTCAAGGCACTCACAACAAAATCTGGGATGTCCTTGACGATGAAAGCCATAGTCTCCTGTCCGCCTAGCGACTTCGAATGTTGACCTATGCGCGAACGATAAGCATAGCGCTCGGCCGCCCAATCCATACAGCAGGATGCAAGATCGGCAGGCACGTAGCCATAGGTGAGGAGCACCGCCGAGCCCGCATCCCCTTGAGCAAAATTGTAAATGCCATTTACGACCGTGTATTGCCCGGCGGCAGGATTCCCCGTGACCGCAGCTAGCGAAAGACCATCCGAATAAACGACACCGACATCGCTCGCCCAGTCACCATAAGGGGCTTGCGCCGAGGTGCTATACGGAGTTGTCGAGGGAATGACCACGCTTTCATTCGTAATTTGATAGCCGGCGCTATAGGAGATCGTGACGTTCTGAAGACCGCGTGTGAAAAGAAAGCGGCGCAGCGACAACCTCTGCATGGCTCCGGGCGGTGCCACATTGGAGGGATCTAGAACATAACCCATCTGAGCGCTCGCCCCAACGACAAGCGGCGGCGAAGGAGGAATGGCGACACCATCTACAATACAGGATGAAACTCCAATGACCGGCCAATGCCTGAGCATGATCGAAACGTCATTGCCCCCATCACGAATCTCGGTATAGGCCGACGGCAAAATCGCAGGCCTGTCGATAACATTGAGGATTGCTCGGCTGATCTGGGTGATTAGTCCTGCCAGAAGAACATCGTCGTCGGTTCCAGCAACATCCAGCCAATTCTTGAGCTCGGCCAGGCTGACAAGATCGAATGGAGATGCCATTTTTTTCTGATCCCGCTTTCATGCACTGACTTCACACTGTGGCTCTATTTTTAGGAGACCGTATTTGGTCTCCGTCAAAGTTCCGCTCAACCGGGTAGCGCCGCTTGAACCCTAGCGACTTTTAACCACTCAGCCGACAAGCGCGTGGCGCGCTGCGGCGCGTAATTCTTCATTGGTTACAGGCAAGGACACTGAAACCCCCTTTGCCTTGAGGAAGGAGAATAGCTCTCGACGGTTCAAAGACGATATGTCTTCAACCCCGAGAGCCAAGATGGTAATGNNTCTTCCGCCACCACAAGCCTTGCGCGAATGTCATCGGTACTGATTGCCTCAATCGTCTTCATCGTCATGTTCATCGCCCGGCTGACGAGCTGGTCACGCGTCATTGGCGCGAGGTTAGGCGTTTCCTGCCCGCCTTCCCAGGGAATGACTCCATGTGAGATAAGCACATTCCGCGCTTCGTCCTCGACCTCAACTGATCCATCCTCGGCTATCTCGATGGCTCGGGCAGCATGTGATACCGCGTGGCAGCCTTCGGGAACCCGTAGTTTCATTTCAATGATCCTTGTTCAGATATAGCAATCAGATGGCATGTTCCGGCAAACCAGTAACGAGTTTGCCGAAGATGCTTGCGAGAGAAATAATGCGATTGAGTGCCGCCCACGTCACTATCTCTGGAGGCTTTCAAATGCGTCTTGGAGCTGATTACCTGGAATTAGGATCAGCCATTGCCTATATTCGTGATCAATGCCAATGATGGCGGAAAATAGCACTGCAGGACTTCGTCGGCGTACACCCCATATTCGTATCGGCGGCTACGAAGCGGCCACTCAATCTGGTAATAATCCTGCCGTGTCCGGATTTGATTGACATTGCCAACCCCGGCAAGCGGATAGGGCAATACCTTCGTCGTCATGAGGATGCTGCCTGCGGGCATATTCGGATGGACCCGAATATCAATGACGCTGCCGCCCTGCATTGAGAACCGGTTCAGATAGGTGCGCACCATAATGCCGCCACCAACCACATCCTGCGAAGATTCGAAAACGAAGCGCTGCGCGGCCGTCTGCGAGCCAGACAGGATCTTCCTTGAAATATTCAAGGCTTCCTGGGAATTCACCCACATCGTGTCGGGAGAAAGCCGGTAATTGTCCCACATATATTTTAGTACGGTATCGATCTCGATAATGCCGCCTGCACTGTCCGAAGTCAGCGGCGTGCCAATTCCGGGTGTACCGGAAGCCATCCTATAAACGTAAGACCCAGAGCCCGGGATGTTTACCTGAGAGATGAGGCCATCGAACGCGAGCACATTCGCCGAGTTGTCATTGGTGCCGAGCGAAGAGGCCGTCTGCGTGCCAGTGGGAGTCGTGGTGATGACTACTGAATTGATCGTCGTAATCGCGCCGAGGACTTCGGCTCCGGCCGCTCCCCAAAACCATGCATAGCCCAACGCACCCGTGACCGGTGTGACACTCGCATTGATGGAGCCGGTCACGCCGGTTGTAGCGATAGGTTGGCTTGTGCTCTTGCCCGCCACGCCGCCGCCGAAGGTATCAAACGTTCCATCGGCATTTGTGCGGGTAATTTGCCCTTGAATACCGCCCGCTATGCTTCCATTCATAAGGCCGTCGAGCGTCATCGCGGCGCAAAACACAGACCAGGTCTGTGCGGCAAGGGTGCCACCCGTGGCTGATGCGCTTAGCGTCGGCGTCGGCGTGGTGCCGAGCGGCGTCGACGTGCAGCCGCCGAGGATCATGGCCTCTTCGCCAAGCATCAAGGCCTCAAGACCTGTTTTGGCGCCAATCGCACGAATATCATCAAATCCCTGACCGGCATATTGCGCCTCGAAATCGACACTCGTCTCAATGCCAATGCCCTTATAGGTCGGGGTATAGTTTTGTNNCCGCCGCGATTTGCAGACGACACGCCGAAACGCAAGCCACTGGTATTGATTGCGGTAATCGCTCGCCACGCCGCCTGGATACCGCCTTTTCCGGAAACGCGAGGGATCGAGTTGCGTAACGGCGTTAACACCGGATAAAGGAATTTTGCACCAAGCTCCAGATCGTAGAAGGTAAGCCCGGAAGTAGCACTCGTGCTTTCCGAGTAGGTGCTCTTTTCAAGCCCCATAAGGTCCTTGAATCGAGGGTCGCCGAGCGGCTTCTGCTGCGCGGTTTTAATCCTGTCCAGAACGTCCTGAACACCGGTCTGCGTCATCATATCTTACTCCTAGCCGCCGTGAAATTCGAAAAGATTTTTGTGGCAAACATTATTTAGGGAGAGGGTCTTGTCACGATAAGCGCCGCTCCGCATCGAGATAGGCAGATTTCAAGGATCGCGCGCCCTCGCTGAAGGCACTCGTCAAAAATTGTGCCCAGAGGCACTCGGGTTTAGTAACTGGGAAAGACGCTCAGCGTAGCGGCGAATGGCCGTTTCGCTGTGCCAATTTGATGGCGAGAACTGACAAAACATCTGGATTGGAAAGCAACTTCTCGACGTTGTCGTGAGATTCATCACCGCAATCTTCGACTTTCGAGATGGCGCGCGGTTGGCCTAAAAGTGGCAAAGGCAGGGGCTGCTCCTCGATGTTCTTCACGCGCCGCAATACGTCGGCGAGCGTTTCGGCAAGCATATCAAAGCGTTTTTCCAAGCCTCCTTGCGCTATTTTTTGTGACCCGCAGGCAGCTCCAAGTTCGACAGAAGANNTGGCTTGATCTGTTTCGTTGTTCCGGGCGCCGATTTTCAGAAGATTCGTGGTTTTGAGAGAGGCGGTCTTTAGAGGCGCGGCGAACATTGTCATCGGGGATTGCGAAGCATCGTCCTGCCCGAGTTCCGCGGTTTCTTCATTCACCATGGTCCGCAAAATAGCCGAAGCACGTGTGACCAGATCCCGCAATTCACTGGGAACATCGGAATCGTCCTGCTCCGTCATCTCTTCAGACGACGAGGCATTTTGCAACCAGTCCAATTCCTCGATGATGTTCGCAAGCCGCGCAACATTGACTAATCCCTTGCCGAAGCGCCGCTGCTCGCTTGTTCCATCGGCCTTGATCATTTCAAAAGTCGCTTGCGGCAAGCATGGCAAATCAACGAGTGAGATTTCGTTCGGCGATGCGGTGTAGCGGGTACTTCCATC
>PLUZ01000538.1 GCA_003162995.1 Methylocapsa sp.
CGCGCCCGGCGACCCGCTGCGCCTCGGCGCCACACTGCACACACTTGGCGAATATGATCCGGTCGCCCAGGCCGACGGCCAGCACGCGGCCGCGGCGAATGCCCCGCGGCCTATCCGCGCGCCAGCGGTAGTCGCCAGTCATGTGCAGCCCGGACTTGAGAACGGTTTCAGTCTCGGGGACGTGCTCGACGAGGCAGAAGTCGTGAAGGGGCTTCAGCTTCTCAAGCGCGGCCGTGATGTTGCGGTACCCCTCTTCCCAGGCCATTAGCCCCCCCCAATAGAAAACACATCGCCAACCGCCAACGTGTCAATTTGGTTGAACAAATGGACAACCGCCGGCTTAAGGTAGCGCTCGGCAAATTCATACATGGCCAGTGTGGGTTCCCCCGCCGGAGGGGGCGCCGGAAGAACCTTGGCGAGCAGCGGGGCCGCCGCCGCGCCAGCAAATAGGCCGAATAGTCCTCGACGGCTGAGTTTCATATTTCCCTCCCAAACTCCAGCGTGTAGGACTTCGCCAGCTTGTCCGCGATCCGGGGATTCGGAAGGAAGTCGAGTAGTACCGCGCCGGCCTTTTGGCCAGGGAATCCGTACATCACCCGCCACCACTTCGCATTTCGCGCGTTTCCGTCGGCCCAGTAGATCATCAGGTTAGCAGTGCTTCAGCTTGCCCATGTGCGAGGCAGCGTTGCGAACGTTGGTATGGGACCCGAGTTTCTTGTCGGCCTTCTCGTCGATCGTTGACTCGGTGGATTTGGAGATTCTNNTCTTATCGGGCATTGGGTATTTGCGCTCGCCGGGCATCCCGAAAGAGGACGCGGGCAGCTTGTTCCGCTCTTTGGCTTTCAGTTTGGCCATATGGGTGGATAATATCACAGATCGGGAGCAATTAAGGGTTTATGGGCAGTTTGGCTACCACGGGTGAGAAGAAATGCAGAAGAACCAGCAGAACTTGCCCGGCTACAAGAACTCCAGACGCGATCCATATCAGCTTATTGTGTCCGTTCACCGTGTTTTCCAGTTCTCTGATACGGCCCGGCTGGCCGTTGCCCATCAAATCTTGCATTTGACGCTCCAGTGTGGCGATACGCTCGCCGTGTGGTTCGTTGGGACCCTCGTTTTCGCGGTACACGGTGGCACAATCACCTCGTGTGCATAATATCACGTATGCGATTCTGATCGGTCCTGAATTCTCTGATCCTGCGCTCCTTGAGCCTTGGCCGCCACAACAAGTTGATCCATTCGCCCGTTAACCGCCGCGTGGGTATCGACTACCTTTTCATCTACCTGTTGAATTGCGGCAGCGTTTGCCGTTGCTTGGCTATGGGCCATTCCAAACAGTCCCGCCAATCCGCCTGCTGTGGCGAATTTGGCGAGTTGTATCAGCCAAGGGTAAGCAGCGAACGTCTCGGGAGAGAAAAGCACGAATGCGAAAAGTGTGGTTGCTGCCAAAATCGCGGTGTGCTGCCAATTCTTAGGCATCGGTTTCATGTGTGGATAATATCACGCTACCGGGCTCCTCGTGTCTTTCCAGTACAGCAGTTTCGCCGGGTCCCAGCAGAAGGGCCGCTACGCAGTATTGCGCGCGCAAGGCCGAATCGTCGCCTGCCTTCCGTCCGATCGGGCGAATCGCATTCAGCACATCGTCCNNGCCTTGCTCTGATCGTTGCTTTTGTTGCCCTGGGCAATGGCTGAGTTTACCGCCTCCGCGCACTGTATGTCCGCGGCCGTAAAAACGGGTGCTGGTGTCACTGTGGGACTCCGTCGCAGCGAATCTCATCGATAGCGCTGGCGTCCTGCGCAAGCACTACGGAGCCGCTCGGATTANNCGTCCGCCATCTCCGTGACACCGATGAATGCGCCAGTAGCCCACCAGGACGGAGACCACTCGCCGATGCTGGCGATGCTGGCAGAGTTGCGGTAGTCGATCAACGTGACTCCGCAGCGTTCACATTGCTGAATCGATCCCATCGGCTCGGCGGCCACATGCACTCTCGTTTGAAATTCGCTCATGCGTTCCTCTTTCCGCGCGGTGCGAATCCGTGCCCCCATTCCGCCGCCTCTCGTTCTATTTCCGTCATCGCATCCACCCCTTTCCTCCAAACCGGTCGTGCCCGCGCTCATCGTCGCTGCTGCTCGATTGTAGCGCGACCGGCGCCGCGAAGGTGAGGGCCAGCGCGTCTCCGTCATCGGGCGAAGGTGCGCCGCGCTTTTGCATCTCCGCTTTGCTTTCCAGCACCAGCTTGTTGCTCTTGTTCATGTGAAACCCAGGAGATGTGAGGTCGATTTCGAGCTTAATATCGTTCAGATCAATGGACCCGCGAGCCAGCCATTCTTTCATGGCGTTCCACATGTAAGCCCGCTGGTTCTCCTGGTGGACGTCTGGCGATCGGCCTCCAAAGTTCACCTCCTGGATGTTATCGAACCCGAGGGTGTGAAGGCGCTCCACGATAGGCGATCCGAACGCGGAGTCGGTGAACATCATCGCTACTTTGTGCGAGGTCCGTTCGTCTCGGAGGATTTGCGCGAGTCTGCCAATGAGAGCCGGCCGGTCAATAGCCGATCCAGGAATTCTGATCGGACTCGGGATGAAAACTCCAGGTAGCGCTGATAATCCTCGGCGGAATCGCAGAACATGCCAGGCAGCCCCTCCTCCGGAGACATCAAAGCCAGCAACGAGGGGCTCATCGTCTAGCGGAGTGACGGTGCGTAGTTTGGCCCCCGCGACCAGATCTTCNNTGATGAACTGCGATTCGTCCTGTTGTGGGGCAAGCCCACGGACACGGACGCGCACAAAGTCGGAGTCCTCGCCGTAATCCTGGATCCACTCCGCGATGGTCTGCTTGTTCGAGATCTTCGAATCGCGGCTGTCAATTGATCCGTAGTCCCACCTGTGCCGGCGGCTGCCGAAGTTGATCTCGTAGAACCTGCCTGTATTCCTGGTCGGGTTTCCGAACACGAATATCATCGGCTCCCCGTCAGTCAGTCCGCCCTCGGCCACGTCGTAAATTGCGTCAGGGATCGCGCTTCCCTCGTCGAACACGTAATAGCTGGTCGAGGTCTTGGCGTGCTGGCCGGCGAACGCTTCCGAGTTCTCCTCGTTGGAGCTCTGGCACGCCACGAACCAAGATTCCGGCCGCGCCTTGTGGCGCATGGCCGCGGTGCCGATGTCCCAGGACTTGGCAGTGGGAGCCAGCTTTGCCCATCGGCGCACGGCTGCCCAGGTCTTGGTTTCAAGCTGCGTGAAGGTGTTGGCCGTGACGGTTCCCTGCGAGTCCTCGCGCGTGTCTTTGATCCAATTTACGAGCCACGCGGCGACTGTCGATTTTCCTATATCATGACCGCTGGAGCGCGTGATGCGGATCGGCGCAACCGCGTCAGTGCCGTTGAAACCTCGCGCTCGAACCTCGGCGCCGATCTCCTGCAATACCTTGGTCTGCCACTTGTCCGGCCCGTCGCTACCGGCCAGTTCACCGGCTCCCCACGGAAACATATCGAGCACGTAGCCGAGCGGGTCGTCGTAGTAGTTGGCAAGCTCGGCGGCCAGCCGGGCGCCTGGTGATTCCGCGGTCATTTCCTGGGAGGAATGACGAGTTCGAGGCCCCTATCCGTCATCAAGATCTTGGTTCCGTTGATCCGGTCGAGCAGTCCGTGGAGTATGTCGCCGAGGTTGGCAGTGGCACCGGATAGCACCACCTGAAGCGCCGCTGAGACGCCTTGCAGAACTGGCTTAATTTGCGCTAGCGCCTCGGCCTCGTCGCCGGCGATCGCGGCGGCCAGCCGGTCAATCGCCTCGTCGATCGTCTTTTGGCTCTCTACGTCCATTTTCAAAAGGCCAACCCTACGAAGATTCCTACCAGCGGCTTGACGTTCTGGGTACTCACGCTGTTTTCGTCATAATCCACATCGAGCACGCAGTTAACGAGAGAACTCTTCGAGAATGTGCGGCATACGCGCCAGGTGGCACCCAGGCCGCCCTGAATATTCGCTAGCAGGCTTGACCCAGTGATAGAAGTGGGGATTGACGCGGCGCCCGCGGCGGCCGTCGCGTGGAATATCAAGTTTCCGTTGGCCGTGCTTTTGAGAAAGTACCGCGCGCCGAATCT
>PLUZ01000124.1:0-4981 GCA_003162995.1 Methylocapsa sp.
TCGCCAAGCGGCAAAGGATGTCCACCGCCTTCGTCGGGTCGCCCCGTTCGATCAAGGCTCTTGCAGATGCAGCGTCATGGCGAGAAGGAAGACCCCACCTCCATGGGCGAAGCAATGAATGCAAAGCTGATCGGCGAAGAATTTCGCATTGGCGCGCCCATAAGCTTTGCCTTCGACGGGGTCGTAGCAACTCTCGCCGTCATAGCGCTCCGGGTCGCCAAGGATTTCCCCCACATTTTTCGTGCCGATGTCTTCATCTTCAAATTCGATCGGCACGCCGGGCCGAAGGACGTTCTGGGTCCAGCGCGAGGCCATCCTCTCGGCGCGATCCGGGTCCATGCCGGTGCGAACGGCCTGTTCTTTGTGCTTTGCGCGAAAGGCTTCCCGCTTGGCCGCGGCTTCGGCCTGCAACGGCTCTTTTGCCGCGTTCAAGCACCGCCGGAAAGCATCCAATTCCGTCACCTTCAGCGCGAAGGTGAGGCTCAGCCTCCCGCCGTCGTGGAGGTCGGCCGGCCGTGCCTCCTGCGCCAGGCCCGGGTCGAGCTCGGGGTTGGCCTCGAAGATCAGCCGCTCCGGTTTTCCCACGCTCGTATCAATAGTCGAGCGTTCAAGAAATTGGCCGGCTTCACCGATGCGAAACCAACCCAAGCCGGCCAACCAAGCGCGCTGATGGAGCGCTGCGAGAAACTCCTCGGCCTTCGCACCATCATTAATAAGGACATACACGTGCCAACCGCCCTCGCCGAAACGCTGGCCAGTCGCCGCATCATAGATGCCAGCGCTTGTCGATCGGCGACTAATGTACCCGGCCTTTTCGAAGCCCGGGCAGATCGCCGCGAGCGCGCCGAGGAAGCCGCCAAGCTCGGCGAGCCGGGCTTTATTCTCGGGCGTCATGCCCTTCGTGTCGAAATCGAGCAGAAGGACCGCCGGCTGGCCCCGCGCGTAGAGGATATTGTCGGCGGTCCGGCTGGCGTATCCCGGTTGATCGCATTCCGGCGATTTTTTGGTGACGAGCCGTATGGCATCCGGTAGATCGGGCTTCATGCGACCGAGCGCGAGAGCCGTGTTGCCGGAAAACTGCGGGAGGCCACGGGCAAGATCGCGCCAATCCGGCAAAAGGATCCGGGACATAATGCCGGATGACATCTTGCAATCGCGGCTATCGGAGACGATGCCTGTGTGCTCGGGGTTCCAATGAACCTTCTTGGTGAGATCGCCGCCATCCTTGGTGAACAGGCTGATCTCGATCGGCACCGACGCGGCCGGAGTGTGATCGATATCATTTGACATGCCTTCACCTTGCAGCGTCCATCGCGGGCGCAGTTGCAATCTTTTCAGTGAAGGCTTTGATTCAAATCTCCCGCAAACGCGGGCAATCGCATATAAGGTTTTGAGGGCTTAGAGAAAAGCGAATTATCACTCCAAATTTGATAGTTCACATTTTTATAAGACGGCCAACTTTTTCTGTCGCGGCGCGCGTCGTTTCGAGCGCCAAATGGCTGTCTGTCGTTTCTCGCCGCGAGTGGCCGAGCAATTGACCGATGGCCGGCAAGCCGAGGGCTTCGTTGATGAGCAGCGAGGCGAAGGAATGCCTGAGATCATGCTTCCTGAAATCCTGAAGCCCGGCGCGCTTGCAGATTGTCGCCCAGGACCGCTTGATATCCGTGATTGGCTGGCCATTGCGACCGGGAAAAACAAAAGGCCCGCGCTCATGCCGCGATTTTAGCGCGGCTAGAAGCTCGATTGCCGGACCCGAAAGCGGGACATGGTGGAGCTTCGCTTGTTTTGTCGTCGAGGCCGGCTTGGACCATGTTCCCGCGGCGAGGTCGAATTGATCCCGCCGCGCGCCNNCGCCAAGGACTTCGTTCTTTTTGGCGCCGGTCAAAAAAGGGGAGCAGGGGCAAGGCATCGGCCGCCTGCGGGTTCCCATGCGCGTTCAAGGCCGCAAGCAAGGCCGCGAGATCGGTGGGGGAAAGATAGCACTCGCATTTTTCTTCGTGATTGCGATCGATTCCTTGAGCCGGATTGTCAGCGCGCATTTGCTAGCGAATCGCGAGGGCCAACATTTTCGACAAGAGCGCGGCGAGGCGATTGGCGCGGTACGGGGCGCGTTCGCTCATTATCCGATGCAGGTCGGCAATGTCGGTATGACTTTCAAGCTGCCAGGATTTCGCTTTCAGGGCTTGATATCGACTGGCGTGTCGATCGCCATCAACTTCGGTCGGACCACTGCGCATATAAGAAAGTTCGACCGCGGGCGTTTACGACTTTATCGTGTGGGAGCAAAAGCTCGACCGGCGACGTTCTCGCATTATGAACCGGCCGCGATCCGAATAGCCTTTATTTTCCCGGAAGCTGAAGTTTTTCCGAAAAATTTTCTATATTAGGCATGCCCCGCCGCCCTGCCCGCGTCACGCAAGCCGATATTGCCCGAGCCATTCGCGCTGCCGAACAGGTGGGTTCGCCGCGAACGGTCGAGATAGCGCCAGACGGCACGATCAAGCTTGTGCCAGTTGAANNATGGAATTCATGCCGCGACCGCGCCCACCATTTCTTCATCGAGAGATCACCCGCCACGGTGCGGTCACTTGGTATTTTAGACTTGGCAAAGGCCCACGCATCCGTATCCGCGGCGAGTTTGGGTCCGCTGAATTTTTAGCCGCTTATCGCGCGGCGTGGACAGGCGACTCGACGCCCCAAAAGAGCCCCACGATGTCCGTCGAGTCACTGGCGTGGCTAATTTCCCGCTATCGCAATTCCAGGGCGTGGACGGCGCTCGCACCGGCCACACGGCGCCAACGGGAATTAGTCTTCAAGAAGGTCGCGGCAACTGCCGGGGCTGAGNNCGTATACAAACGTCACGCGCCAGTCCGTAATGGCCGGCCTCGATCGGCGCGGCGCTACACCCTTTGCCGCCAAAACCTTTTTGAAAGCCTTACGCGGTTTGTTTCGTTGGGCCGCGGAAAACTCGTTCATTGAACGAGACCCCACCGAGGGTGTCCGCATCCCCCTCCCGCGCACAGATGGTTTCCATTCGTGGACGGAAGACGAAATCGCGCAATTTGAGGCACGCTGGCCNNACGGTTGGCGCTAACGATCTTGCTCTATACCGGGTTGCGGCGCGGTGATGCCGTAAGGCTTGGGCGCCAGCACATTAAGGACGGGATCATCACCTTGCGCGCGGGCAAGACGGGCACACAAATCATTATCCCGGTCTTGCCGGAGCTGGCGGCGATTATCAACGCAAGTCGAACCGGCGACCTCGCCTTTATAGCCGGGAAACGTGGTCGGCCCATGACCAAGGAGTCTTTTGGGAATTGATTTCGCGGTGCCTGCAAAGAGGCAGGCGTGCCGGGATCTGCGCATGGATTGCGTAAAGCGGGGGCTACGCGCGCGGCCGAAAACGGGGCGACGGTGGCACAGCTCGAAGCCATTTACGGCTGGACAGGGGGGAAGATGGCGTCGTTATACACGCGACAAGCAGATCGCGCCAAGCTGGCGCGCGAGGCCATGGGGAAGCTGGGGAGGGAAAAAACATGAACAGCTTTACCCGCACCTGACACTAGGTGCGGGGAATCCCTAGAGGGGCAGAAGGGCGATATGGCGACCCCGGCAGGGCTCGANNTGCGACCTGCCGCTTAGAAGGCTTTTATCGTCTCATATATATCAAAGACTTAGGCAATTTTGTCGCATCCATGTCGCTTACCCCAAAAGCGACCTTTCCGCCGCCGCAAGCTCGGATCCGTCGTCGCCGCTAGGGAATAAATGACCGTAGACATCCAAGGTCATGGCGATAGTCGAATGTCCAAGCCTGGTCTGAGCCACCTTCCCGGACAATTCTAAGCCGCCGTCTTTCCTCGCGTTGACGCACCAAGACGCGTAGAAGTGCCGTAAGCTATGCAGACCGGAGTATTTGGCCGAGCCGTCAGGATTGACGACGCCAGCAGCTCGCCATGCCGGCATAAGCCCGCGCTGCAATATGTTAGGATGACTCTCGACATTCCCCTGCCCGTTCGGAAAGGCCAAGCCGCCCTTGGTCGGACAAGCAAGCTTCCACTCGCGAAGCGTGTTCGCGACAAGCGGCGGCATAGGAATGGCCCGCGCGCCTGATTTAGATTTTGGTGGCCCGATCTTAAGATAACGATCCGCGCGCTGCCTNNCCACCGCAATCCGCGAAGCTCCGATGCCCGCATACCCGTAAAGATTGCCGTTATAATAAGTGGACGCCAGCGCCCCTTGATGGACGCCACGAGGGCCTTGATCTCTTCGCGGGAAGGAATATCGACCCCGACCTCCAGCCTGCCCTTGGCGCGCTCGTCTGCCCTCTTATCAATGCCAGGCGTGCGCCTTGCCCTCAATTCCTTGACGACGTTTCTNNCCGAGGTTCACGCGAATCTTGCGGATCATCGCGGGCGAGACGCCGCCTTTCCGAAGATCGTCCTCGAAGTCGCGGACCCTCGAAGTCGTCAGCTTCGAGAGCTTCGTTCCGCCAATTGCTGGGACAATATGAAGCCGGACCGTCTGCTCGTAAAACGCCAAGGTTGACCGCTCAACAGGATAGTCCCTGCTCTCGCATGTTTTTAACCATCGTTCAGCCGCTTCCGCAACCGTAACACTGGCCGAGTCCGGCGTATGCGTGCCTTGGGCTAGCTCGTGCTTCGCGGTTGTCTCGTAAGCGTCGGCTTCCTTTTTCTTGCTGAAGGTCTTCAGCCGGCGCTTGCCCGCCCCGTCGACATAATCGACTACCCAGGCTTCCTTCGCCTCGCCCTTGGCGGTCTTCCACGTGCGTTTGCGTATCGACATTTGAACCTCGGGTTATGCCGTCACCATGTAGCAATAGAATAAGTGGCGGGGCGATGCATGCCCCTTTTTTGCAGCCCAGATGGAACCTTTGAAGCCCAAAAAGCGATATTTAGCATTCGCGGCGCATCCCCCTGCCCGCGGAAACGCCTTACCAGCATAGGGCGTGCCCCTGGTCTGG
>PLUZ01000124.1:5013-5841 GCA_003162995.1 Methylocapsa sp.
TTTGAGCAAGTGAGACAGCGATCATCCTGAGTGCTGTCGTTTCCCAGCCAACCTCGCCAGTCATAAGTTCGCGGCGGACCTGGCTGATGAGGGCAGCGGCTCCGGCCGGAGTCGTTGGTTTCGTGCGAGCCATGCGAATGGTTGCTCTTTCCATGGCAATCTTTGCGCATTCATATTGCTCTCGTAAGAAGGCGACGCCGGTGCGATAGTCCCAAGCGATGCATTCATACCCGCGCGCAGCAAACCTCCGCTTGGCGTCTTGATATTCCGCCTCAACTTTGTCGCGATCGGCACCGGGGAGGCTCAAAAACTCTTCGCGGGCCTTATCGATTCCATACTCGCCAATCGCCGAGTAGTTTCGCCATTCAATCAGATCCAACGGCTGTGCCCCATATNNCTTCGCCGCCGGTGCTTTGCGTTTGGTCATTGTTGCTGCTCCTTTTGTTCGCGCTGGAGGCCGAAGCGGAGAAGGTCAATTTTGATGCTCGCAAGAGCCTGAGCCGCCATCAACTCCATGCCGGAACAAACCTCACCGTGCTTAGCAAGGTAATGCTCAATGACCTCAAACTTTTGGAATATCATCCAATCGTAAACTGCCGGCGTTGTCAGCACGAGGTCGGCGCACTCGTTTTCCCGATCGTAACGCGCCTCTTCCGCCTCTTCCGAATCCAGATCTGTCGCGCGAAGTCTGAGCCATTCGTTGAAAGTCGCCTCAAATTGAAGGCGCCTAGCATATTCGCTTTCGAATTGCTTTTGCTCTTCTTCGGTCCGGTTGCCGTTGGGAGTATGGCTCGTAAATTCCTTGGCTTTAGCTCGTGCTTCTTGTGG
>PLUZ01000126.1 GCA_003162995.1 Methylocapsa sp.
CGCGCTGTTATGCTTCGCGGCGCGATTATGGCGGGCGGGCTGGGCGATCGTTACGAAGGGCCGCCTAAGCTTTTGATAAATATTACTAAGCCGCATTTAAGCCAGGCCGCGAGTGTGGCGCTGGCGTGGCGGCGCCCGTCCATTTTTCGTCGCTCCGCTGCATTAGAGTTCGATTAACCATAATGAGAAAAATCAGTAAGATAGCGAGTATGCATGGAATTTGTGGCGACGCAGCCGATCGCCGAGAGTTGTGTCGCTCACCGGCGACATCGATCGTTTCGTAGTTCCTTTATCCGCCTGTGGGAAGCATGGCCCGCCGTTTGCGCGCATCGTGCTGTGCGGCCTCTGGTGCGCGCGCTTGCGGTGGCAGTAGCCTNNGGCCTCGGGTGCGCGCGCTTGCGGTGTCAGTAGGCTTCACAATTCTGCTCATCGCGGCGCTTTCCTTCGCTACCGACGACGACACAAAGACGGTGGATAAGCCCGTGCGCGTTGTGCGCGTCGTGCGCTCGCGGGTCGTCTCGGCGCCAGTCGTCGCTTTGCGCTCCGGAACTGAATCCGGCGTCGATGTTCCACTCGACTCAGATTTTTCGATGGATCAGGCCGCTCTGATATGGTCGCATCGTATGCGCCGCGCAGGAGATCGCGACGAGGTGGACCGGCCGGGCACGTTGCGCTTTGGGCCTGTTCGCTTGGAGAGCGCGATCGTTGAACATGTGGTCGAGGCGGCGAAAATCGCGGATATGGATCCCGCGCTGCTGATGGCGATCGCCGACAAGGAATCGAGTTTCGCACCCAAGGCCAAGGCCAGCACATCTTCCGCGAGCGGGTTGTTCCAGTTCGTTGAGGCAACCTGGTTCAAGGCTTTGCGCTCTTTTGGCTGGCGTTACGGACATGAGCAGGAGGCGAAGGCGATCCAAGGCGACGACAATGAGATGCGCGTTGCGCCGCAAAAGCGCGCAGAGTTGTTGCGCCTTCGCAACGACCCTTATCTCTCAGCCGTGCTTGCGGCCGAAATGCTGAAGCACGACGGCGAAGGCATCGCCAGCTGTTTGGGCCGCCCGCTGACGCAAGGCGAAACCTATCTCATTCACTTTCTTGGACCCGAAGACGCCGAGCGGTTCATGAAAAAAATGGACGACGATCCGCGCGCCTCGGCGGCGGCCTTGTTGCCCAAGGCCGCAAAAGCCAACAAGCCGATCTTCTACGAGCGTCAGGGACNNTGATGGACAAGCGCACCAGTCGCTACGAGGACGTCGAGGCGAAATTGCCGGCGGGCGTGTCGGCGTATACGGGGCAGTGAGCGAGGGGCGAATTGCCAATAGCGAGTGAAGCATTCCTGCTCGCTATTGGCCTCTCAGCATCAAACGACGTGGTTGGTTCCGGTTTCCCCTTCGCATGCAAACAGGTGGTAACGCGAAAAAAGACCTCCGCGCCTGATCGCGGCAATGCTGACATCTCCGCCCCTGACCGGAGGAGCACTATCCTTGCGGCGGCGCTTGGGGCGAGACCTGCAAGGCTTTCAATCGTGAATTATGAATTGGACCAGCAAGGCCAAACCGCAAGAAAATTGCAAGCAAGCCCAGGCGGAAGCTGTCGGATCTTCGGCTTGACCCGCGCGGACAGTCGGTCGTAACCCTCAAACGGGATACCTTTCCCCAACGAAAGGCGCCACCTGAAAGGATGGTTGGTATGACAACGATTACTCCCGCCGTAAAAGGTAGTTTTGGAAAGAGGGAAAGTATTGGAGGCTGATGGTTACGACAATGAAACCGTCAAGCATATTACCCTCAACGGACTACGATAGTTGTGCTACCTCTATTGGCTGACACAAGATTAAAAAACCTGATGGCATGCGCTGTAGCAAGCCTTATACAACCATGGCTCGCATTTCGTCCTATGGAATGCCCCGCGTGAATGCAATAATCCCCTCGAATGAAACAAACCGCATATGGCATAGACGCATCATATTTTCTAGAATATGCATCAATGTCCAATGCCGTGACGTGGTAAGTACCGCGCGGAGTATGATATCCGCGTCTCGCTGTGGCTATACCCCATGAGTATGTCGGCTTTCGTCCTACGTAGACATTCAAACGATGCGCCGCAATATGAACCTCGGCTAGGATAGAAGTCGCGGCCGCGCTGCTTGTTCCTGCAACAGATAAAGCCAAGAAACTTAATGCTGTTCTGAATCTCATTGGAGACAATACCTCTGAAAAGTTACCGGAGGAAAATAAATAGCCACTGTTATCTTTCGTATGTATGCAACACTTAACTTACTGAAATGCTGCGGTAGTACAAAAAGGGGCGACGCAAAGCACGATGCTATCGAGCCTAGCGGCGGCAGACCGCGCGACCGACTCCAGTTTCGCTGGCACACCCATCGCACGGATCCAAGTATGCGGGCGCCAGGCGAAAGCGCCTGCGCGTTTGATCGAGGGCGGCACGGTCACGACGGCGTTGGTCGGCCAAATCGCCGTCGCCAAGTACGGCCGGCATTTCGACTTCTACCGGCAGATGCAAATCCTCTTCAGCTACGGCATCCAACTCGAAAAGACATTCCCCAGATGAAATCTGGAACGGCGTAGACGATAGCAGACGGCGGGGCTCCCCGGAAGGCACAGACCAGCTGCGCAGTGCTCCCGGCGTTTCGGTCGCCACCGGCGACCGTCAATGTCCGAGCTGGTCAGGAAGGGCCAAAGAAGCCGCTATCGTGAAGGACCGCTTTGGGTCGATTTCTGCCGCTCGCCTGCGGCACGAACGACAATCAATTATCGACCATCTCG
>PLUZ01000552.1 GCA_003162995.1 Methylocapsa sp.
AAACGCATCTATTGTCCACCATACCCACCCCGCCATGGGCATACGCTGCCGACGTGAGCAGAACCGTGGCGAGCAGCCATGCGGCTAATCCTCGTATAATCATGATATGTCAGACCTCCCAGATTGTTTGACTGTGCTAGACGGGTAAGAACGGCCTTTCGCTTCGAGCCGTTGGCCTCGGAGCTCTTCCTCATCCTGATTTAAGGATTCTTCAGCCTCCATCCAATGACGCTCATTCGCCTCTCCTGAAACGCGCAGCATTGCTTTACATCAAAAACGCTTCTCACAATGACGTGATTGCCTTTTCGACGTATCGGAGCCAGCGTGCCAGCATAAGGATGGCGGTTGACGATCAAAGTGAGCGGTCTGTTGCCCTCAGCTATCCATCTTCAGCGCCGCGATAAAAGCTTCCTGCGGAATCTCGACCTTGCCGAATTGCCGCATCTTCTTCTTGCCCGCCTTTTGCTTTTCTAGGAGCTTGCGCTTGCGGGTCACATCTCCGCCATAGCATTTCGCGGTCACATCCTTACGGAGCGCGCGTACCGTCTCGCGCGCGATGATTTTTCCGCCGATCGCCGCCTGGATCGGAATTTGGAACATATGCTGCGGGATGAGTTCCTTCAGCTTTTCAACCATCACGCGGCCGCGTGTCTCGGCCCGGTCGCGATGCACCAGCATGGAGAGCGCATCGACCGGCTCGGCATTGACAAGGATCGACATTTTGACGAGATCGCCCGGGCGGTAGCCTGTGATCGCATAGTCGAAACTCGCATAGCCTTTCGAGATCGACTTTAGGCGGTCGTAGAAATCGAACACGACTTCATTGAGCGGCAAATCATAGGCAACCATCGCGCGCTTGCCGACATAGTTCAAATCGGCCTGCACACCGCGGCGTTCCTGGCAGAGTTTTAGCACCGCGCCGAGATAATCATCTGGCGTCAAAATCGTCGCGCGAATCCAAGGCTCCTCGATCGCCTCGATCTTCGTCGGATCGGGGAGATCGGCTGGATTGTGGAGTTCGAGCGTTTGGCCATCCCGCTGCACGATTCGGTAGACGACCGAAGGCGCCGTCGCGATGAGATCCAGATTGAACTCGCGCTCCAACCGCTCCTGAATGATTTCCAGATGCAGGAGACCCAAAAAGCCACAGCGGAAACCGAAGCCGAGCGCCGCCGAACTCTCCATCTCATAGGAAAAGCTCGCGTCATTCAGCCGCAAACGCCCCATGGCGGCGCGCAAATCAGCGAAATCCGCCGCATCGACGGGGAACAGCCCGCAGAACACCACGGGCTGGGCGGGCTTGAATCCAGGCAAAGCTTCGGCGCACGGATGGCGTGCATCGGTGATCGTGTCACCGACTCTGGTATCGGCGACATCCTTGATCTGCGCGGTGATGAAGCCGACTTCGCCGGGACCGAGCTCCGCCAGATCCTGCATCCTTGGCCGGAACACCCCAATTTTGTCGACCTCATAATGGGCGTTTGTTCCCATCATCTCGATTTTTTGGCCCTTCTTCAGGGTGCCGTCGATGACGCGCACGAGAACGACAACGCCGAGATAGGCGTCGTACCAGCTATCGACTAAAAGCGCCTTCAAGGGCGCGGTCTCATCGCCCTTTGGCGGCGGCAGGCGGGTGACGATCGCCTCCAGGACGAGATCGATCCCCAGCCCCGTCTTCGCCGAGATGAGCACCGCCTGCGACGCATCGAGCCCGATCACATCCTCGATCTGTTGCTTGATGCGCTCGGGTTCCGCGGCCGGCAGATCGATTTTGTTTAAAACGGGAACGATCTCATGGCCCGCGTCGAGCGCATGATAGACATTGGCGAGCGTTTGCGCCTCGACCCCTTGGCTTGCGTCCACCACCAGCAGTGAGCCTTCGCAGGCGGCAAGCGAACGCGAAACCTCATAAGCGAAATCGACGTGGCCGGGCGTGTCCATTAGGTTCAAGATATAAGTCTTGCCGTCTTGCGCCTTATATTCGAGGCGCACCGTCTGCGCCTTGATGGTAATGCCGCGCTCACGCTCGATATCCATCGAGTCGAGCATTTGATCGACCATATCGCGCGCGGCGACCGTGCCGGTCGCCTGGATCAACCGGTCGGCGAGCGTGGATTTGCCATGGTCGATATGTGCGACAATTGAAAAATTGCGGATTCTTTCAAGCGAATGAGTCGTCATGGCGCCGCAATAGCAGGCACAGGCCGCGAAGGAAAGGCGCCCCGGAACACGGCTGCCGGCGCATTTCTAAAATTCCCGCAAAACGCCACCACCATTCAGAGATTTCCCATCGGCTGGTAGTCTAACAGTTTTTTGATACGGTCGAGGAGGCCGTCGCGCACCTCACGATAGGCGTCGAGAATCCGCTCGCGGGACCCTTCAACGGCTGTCGGATCTAATGTCGGCCAATAAATGACGTCGGTCGCGAGTGTGCGAGTGAATTCGAGCGCTTTGTGATGCGCCTCCGGCGAGAGCGTCACGATGACGTCGAAGCTGGCGTCTTCGAGATCCTCAAAGGTATGGGGGCGGTGTTTGGTCAAGTCGATCCCGAGTTCCTCCATCGCCACTATGGTAAAGCCGTCGGTTTGACCGCGCTTCACTCCGGCCGACGCGAAATAGATCTCTTTGCCAAAAATATGCCTGCCGAGGGCCTCCGCCATCGGAGAACGAACAACGTTCCGCGTGCAGGCAAACAGCACGGATTGCGGGCGGTTTCTAACAGCAGGCTTCATCTCGACGGCGGCCCGGCGTCCGGCGCCGCTAGAGCGGGATGAAGAAAAGCGGGAACTGGTTTTCCGCCCGCATCCCACTCTAAATTGTTGGAATCGATCACGTTCAAGATTTTGGATTGACTCAATCCAAAATCATCGTGATCACGCATCAACGCTCAGCCTTTCCAATGCAATGCGACGACCAGCGTGAACAACCGCCGCGCCGTGTCGCGGTCGCAATCGATCTTGCCTTTCAGCCGCTCCAAGAGAAGTTCCGCCGCCTCGTTGTGAACCGCACGCCGGCCCATGTCGATCGCCTCGATTTGCGTCGGCATCGCGGTTCGAATCGCCGCGTAATAGCTTTCGCAAATCATAAAATAATCCTTGAGAAGGCCCCTGAACGGGGTCAACGAAAGAATATGTGCGATGATTGGATTGCCGCTTTCGTCAGCGATTTCCAAAACAAGTTTGGCGTCCTGCAAGGCGATTTTTAGCCCATAAGGACCCGCGTCGCGGCCCGGCAAAGCGAAACTATTTTCATCGATAAGATCGTAGATCGCAATCTGGCGCTCGTGCTCCTGATCCGCCGCGCCGCGGCTGATCGAAGCCTCGTCGAGGATCACGGAAACGAGGCGATTGCGCTCATTTGGATCGTTCCGGCTCATGATGCCCGATGGTCGATTCGCAGCGCCACCGAGCGTGCGTGCGCGTCCAATCCCTCGGCGTGCCCGAGCGTAATCGCGGCCGGTCCAAGTCTTCCGAGACTATTTGCGCCGCACTTCAAAATCGAGGTTCTTTTCAGGAAATCGAGCGTGCTGAGACCGGAGGAAAACCGCGCCGAACGCGCGGTTGGCAACACATGGTTGGAACCGCCCACATAGTCGCCGATGGCCTCGGGCGTATAAGCGCCCAGAAAAATAGCGCCCGCATTATGGATCCGTTCGCCGAGATCTTCGGCGTTCGCGGTCATGATTTCGAGGTGCTCCGGAGCAAGCTGGTTGGCGAGCGCAATGCTTTCCTGCAAATCGGCGACGAGAATAATCGCGCCGAAGTCGCGCCAGCTCGCCGCCGCGATCTTTCTTCGTGCGAGACCAGCCAATTGCCGCTCGACTGCTATCTCGACGGCGCCGGCGAGACCCGCGTCATCGGTGATCAGGATTGATTGCGCCACTTCGTCATGTTCGGCCTGCGCGAGGAGATCGGCGGCGATCCATTCGGGATCCGTGTCTTTGCTGGCGATGATCAAGACTTCGGAAGGGCCCGCGATCATGTCGATGCCGACGGTTCCAAAAACCCTTCGCTTGGCCGCAGCCACATAAGCGTTGCCGGGACCGACGATCTTGGCGACTGGCGCGATCGTCTGTGTTCCATAAGCCAGCGCCGCGATCGCTTGCGCTCCACCCACCCGGTAAATTTCATCAACGCCGGCGAGCTTGGCCGCCGCTAAAACCAACGGATTGATCCGGCCCTCTGGCGAAGGCACGGTCATGACGAGGCGGCGAACACCGGCAACCTTGGCTGGTGCCGCATTCATCAAAACTGAAGACGGGTAGCTCGCCGTGCCACCTGGAACATAAAGCCCCACCGCCTCGACAGGGCGCCAGCGCCAGCCGAGCTCGACGCCGAGCTCGTCGGTAAACTGAAAATCTTCCGGAAGCTGCCGCGTATGAAAAGCGACAATCCGGCTATGGGCAAAACTCAGCGCATCGAGCGCCTCCGCGGAACAGCGTTCGAATGCCGCATCGATTTCGCCGGCGTCCACGCGTAACCCGAGCGTCTCCAGGTCGACGGAATCGAACTTCCGCGAATAGTCAATGAGAGCGGCGTCGCCGCGCGCAATAACTTCCGCGATGATCGTTGAAGCCGCCTGGTCGACGTCCTCCGCGACTTCCCGTTTCATCGCAAGAAGCGCATGGAACGAAGCATCGAAATCCGGGCTTCGCGTATCAAGCCGCAAGGGCATCAGCTCACCTCCTTGACACGCGCACCGGTATATAATCGCGGGTCCGTCACCTAACGAAAAAGCAGGGCCAAGCGTCTGGCAGACGGACCGTTACCCGCCGCCACGACTGGCAAGCTCCCGCTCTAAAGCAGTTTCTCGATTTCCTCTTCGAGCGCGTCCGGCGCCACCGAGGGCGCGAAACGCCCGGCGACGCTGCCTTTTCGATCGACCAGGAATTTCGTAAAATTCCATTTGATCGCCTCGGTTCCCAGCGCACCCTTGGCTTCGCCTTTGAGAAAGCGGTACAGCGGATGGGCCCCAGTGCCATTGACGTCGATCTTGCCAAACATGGGAAACGTCACATCATAGGTCAGCGAGCAAAATTGCGCGATTTCCGTCGCGTCGCCAGGTTCTTGCCCGCCAAACTGATTGCATGGAAAGCCTAAAACGGCAAAGCCTCGGGCATGATATTTACGGTAGAGCGCCTCTAGGCCCTCATACTGCGGGGTAAAGCCACATTTGCTCGCCGTATTCACCAAGAGCAGCACTTGTCCCGAGAAATCCGAAAGAAGCTTCTCGCGCCCTTCCAAGGTGCTGGCCGTAAACTCATAGACCGTGCTCATGTTCGTCTCCAGATCGCGCCAGACCCAGGTAAAGCCAGGTAAAGATTGGGATCCCGTCAGACCCGCTTCCCGCGGCGTAACGAGGTCGGCCGGCTTGCCAGAATCCTCTTGCTCAGCCCCGCTCGGCCGGTTCGCTGCGCGTCGGCGTCGGAAGTTTCGGCGGATTGCCGAGGCGGCGGTCGAGATAAAGTCCGACCTCCTCGGTCAAATGCTCGATGCAATTCTCGAAGAAATGATTGGCGCCGGGAATCACTGCATGCTCGATTGCTATGCCCTTCTGGGTCTTGAGCTTCTCGATAAGGCCGGTGACTTCCTTCAAGGGGGCGACGCGATCCTGATCTCCATGCACGAAAAGACCGGAGGAAGGACAGGGCGCGAGAAAAGAAAAATCGAAGCGGTTGGCGGGCGGCGCAATCGCGACGAAACCTTCGATTTCCGGCCGCCGCATTAAGAGCTGCATGCCGATCCAGGCGCCAAACGAGATTCCGGCGATCCAGCAGGAGCGCGCTTCGGGATTGAAAGCCTGCGCCCAGTCGAGGGCGGCTGCCGCGTCCGACAACTCGCCCTGACCATGATCGAAGCCGCCTTGCGATCGCCCGACGCCGCGAAAATTGAAACGCAGCACGGAAAATCCGCGCTCGGCGAAAGTGTAATAGAGATTGTAGACGATTTGATTGTTCATCGTCCCGCCGAATTGCGGATGCGGATGTAAGATGATCGCGAGCGGCGCGCCACGCACTGGCGACGGGTGAAAGCGGCCCTCGATGCGGCCGGCGGGCCCACTGAACATCACCTCAGGCATTCTGACTCCACTGTGATTGGGCGGCTCCGCGATGAAAGCAGCCTGAAATGATTCAGGCGGATGTTTTATCCGCGATCCGAGACCTTGACCGCTTCAAGTTCGATCGTTCAGGTCTCTATGTCTTTGTTCTCTCGCATGATCTTAGTCAAAAAGTCTGCAATTATTATCACCGTGCTCTCGCCAGCGAACTCTGGCGGCAAGCCCTGTTTCGTCCATTCGGTTTCAACTTCGCCCTCCCCGGCACGCGCCAATGGCACCTGCGGCTCGATGACTTGACTTGCCAGATGAGCGGCGCCTAAGAAGAGAAACGGCACTTGGGTGCGACGGACGCAAGCCGCCCTCAGCTCCGCGAAATCCTAGCGATCCCGGTGAAACCCGAGGGGTCTTCTAGCACGTATGCCCCATTGGATTGCAAGCGCTTTTGGATTGCCAGGCGCTTTTGGATTGCAAAGAGTCTGGGGTAGACGGGCGCTGGCCGCTGCATTCATACGGTTGCATGAGATTGCGGAACTCTTTCGTGTCGCGGACTTCCATCTATCTCGATCATAACGCCACCGCGCCTCTGCATCCAGCGGCGCGCGACGCAATGTGCGCGGCCTTCGACCTTTGTGGCAATGCCTCTTCCGTTCACGCCGAAGGGCGGGCTGCGCGGGCCACGATCGACACCGCCCGTGCCGAGGTGGCTGCTTTCGCCGGCACAGCGCCAAAAAACATCGTTTTCACGTCCGGAGGAACCGAGGCACTGAATTTGGTGTTGACGCCCCATATCGAGACTCCCGGCGAAAAATCAAGGCCGTTCGACCTGCTCTTGGCGGGTGCCGGGGAACATTCGGCGGTCCTTGCAGGCCACCGTTTCGCGCCCGTGCAACTTGAACTTGTCGGTTTGACATCTTTGGGCGTGCTCGATCTCGAGGCCCTTGACGCGGCGGTTGCACGCGCGAGCGCCACCGGGCATCGAATTATGTTGGCCATTCAAGCCGCCAACAACGAGACCGGAGTGATGCAACCGGTTGCGGCGGCCGCGGAGATCATCCATGCGGCTGGGGGGGTTCTGATCTGCGACGCGGTTCAGGCCGCGGGCAAGATCCCTTGTGAGCTTGGCAGCCTGGGTGCCGATGCGATCGTCTTTTCGGCACATAAATTTGGCGGGCCGAAGGGCGCCGGGGCACTGTGCTTTGGCTCCGGCTCTTACCACATAGAAGATGTGCTCCTGCGCGGCGGCGGCCAAGAGCGGGGGCTACGTGCGGGAACCGAAAATATTGCCGCAATTGCCGGAATGGCCGCAGGTCTTGCTGCCGCGAAGGCCCGGCTAGGGGAGGAACCCACGGCGTTGTCTCTCTGGCGGGACGAAATGGAGGCGGAGATCGCGCGTGCCTTGCCCGGCGTTGTGTTCTTCGGCGCTGGCGCGTCAAGGTTACCGAATACGTCCTGCTTCGGCCTCTCCTCCATCGAAGCGCAAGTGTTGCTTATGGCTTTGGATATGGAGGGTTTCGCGGTATCGTCGGGTTCGGCTTGTTCGTCGGGGAAGGTGCAACGGTCGCATGTGTTGAGCGCGATGGGCGTGGAACCGGCGCTGGCGATGGGTGCAATCAGGGTCAGCCTCGGCTGGAATTCGCGACGGGAAGATTGTGTTTCCTTCGTGCAAGCTCTTGTAAAGACGGTGAAATCAATCCNNATATCTGAACCAGCGGTCCTTGAAACCGCCAAGGTGAGGAGAAGGGTATGGCTGCGGTCCAAGAGACCGTCGATCGCGTGAAGGCGATCGACGTCAACGAATATAAGTATGGATATTGCTTCGACATTGAATCCGACAAGGCGCCGAAGGGCCTCAATGAGGAGACTGTCCGTTTCATCTCGGCGAAAAAAAACGAGCCCGCCTGGCTGACCGAATGGCGGCTCGGCGCCTACCGGCGCTGGCTAACAATGACCGAGCCGCGCTGGGCGAGGGTCGACTATCCAAAGATCGATTTTCAGGACATTTACTATTATTCGGCGCCCAAGACAGCGGCCGGCCCGAAGTCGCTCGAAGACGTCGATCCGGAGCTCCTTAAGGTCTACGCCAAGCTCGGCATTCCGCTGCGCGAACAGGAGGCCCTCGCGGGTATCAGCCCGGATCGCCGGATCGCGGTCGATGCCGTGTTCGATTCCGTCTCGGTCGTCACCACCTTCAAGGAAGAGCTTGCCAAGGCCGGGGTGATTTTCTGCCCCATCTCGGAGGCCGTGCATTCGCATCCGGAACTCGTCCAAAAATATCTCGGATCGGTAGTGCCGACGACCGACAACTACTATGCGACCTTGAACAGCGCCGTGTTCTCCGACGGCTCCTTCGTCTATGTCCCGCCGGGCGTCCGCTGCCCGATGGAGCTCTCGACCTATTTCCGGATCAACGAACAAAACACGGGCCAGTTCGAACGCACCCTGATCATCGCCGACAAGGGCAGCTATGTTTCCTATCTCGAAGGATGCACGGCGCCCAAGCGCGACGAGAATCAGCTGCATGCGGCAGTCGTCGAGCTCATCGCCCATGACGATGCCGAGATCAAATATTCGACCGTGCAGAACTGGTATCCTGGTGACGCGGACGGCCGCGGCGGAATCTATAATTTCGTCACCAAGCGCGGCGATTGCCGGGGCGCAAATTCCAAGATTTCCTGGACTCAGGTCGAGACCGGATCGGCGATCACCTGGAAATATCCATCCTGTATCCTGCGCGGCGACAATTCGCGCGGCGAGTTCTACTCGATCGCGATTTCCAATGGCCGCCAGCAGGTCGATTCTGGGACCAAGATGATCCATCTCGGCAAGAACACAACGAGCCGGGTGATATCGAAGGGAATCTCGGCGGGCAGATCGCAAAACACCTATCGCGGTCAGATTTCGGCGCATCGGAAGGCCACGGGCGCGCGCAATTTCACAAATTGCGATTCGCTGCTCATCGGCAATTCCTGCGGCGCCCATACGGTGCCTTATATCGAATCGAAAAATCCCAGCGCGCAATTCGAACATGAGGCAACGACTTCGAAAATCTCCGAGGACCAGCTGTTTTTTTGCATGCAGCGCGGGCTTTCGGCCGAGGAGGCAACGGCCCTGATCGTCAATGGCTTCGTTCGCGACGTCTTGCAGCAGCTGCCGATGGAATTCGCGGTGGAAGCACAGAAATTGATCGCGATTTCGCTTGAGGGAAGCGTCGGCTGATCGCTCGGGGCGAGGCATAGGGCTGGCCAAGCGGACAATGCGTCTGCGGCCTCCAAATATTAAGTGAGAAAGAGAAAATCGTGCTCGAAGTGAAGAACCTCAGCGTCTCCATCAATGGACGCAAGATCCTTGATGATCTCGACCTCACGGTTCGGGACGGAGAGGTTGCCGCGCTCATGGGACCGAATGGTAGCGGCAAGTCGACCTTGTCGCATGTCATCGCCGGCCGCAAGGACTACATGGTTGAGAGCGGCGACATTCTGCTGAATGGCGAGAGTCTTCTAGACCTTGAGCCGGATGTCCGCGCTGCCAAGGGTCTTTTCCTCGCGTTCCAATATCCGATCGAAATTCCGGGCGTTGCAACCTTGACCTTTCTCAAGGCGACTGTGAACGCACAGCGCAAGCGGCGAGGACAAGAAGAGTTGTCCACTCCGGATTTCATGAAACGGGTCAAGGCCGCCGCCAATAAGCTCAAGATCAGCCAGGAAATGTTGAAGCGCGCCCTCAACGTCGGTTTTTCCGGCGGCGAGAAAAAACGCATGGATATTCTCCAGATGGCGCTGCTTGAGCCTTCCTTCGCCATTCTCGACGAAACCGATTCAGGCCTCGACATCGACGCCTTGCGGGTGGTTGCCGGTGGCGTCAATGCGCTGCGCGCGCCAGGCCGCGGTTTTCTCGTCATTACCCATTACCAGCGTCTTCTCGACTATGTCGTGCCGGACACGGTGCATGTCATGGCGCATGGACGGATCATGCGCAGCGGCGGCAAGGAATTGGCGGTTGAACTCGAAAAGAGTGGATACCGCGATTACAATGCCGAGCCGGCCGTCGCATAGAGATTAAGGTTCAAATGAGCGCCGACATCATCCAAGCGAGAACGCCCGCCGAGATTTTCCTCGCCAGCACCTTCGATGAGTCCAAGGCAAGGCTGCCCGGCAACGCTTGCGTTGCCAAATGGCGCGAAGACGCGTTTCAGGTCTTCACCGCGTCGGGGCTGCCGCATCGCCGCATCGAGGCTTGGCATTATACCGATTTGCGCGCGCTCATGCGCGATGCCTTGCCGGTCGCGACAGCCCCTGGCGCCGCGGTGCTCAGCGCTTTGCGCGAGGAATTCGCGGCTACGGGTGAAACGGCGGCGCCGCGTCTTGTCCTTGTCGATGGCTTCTTCGCGCCGGAATTGTCGAGTGGTTTGCCGGAAGGAATAAAGGTCAGTTCGCTCGCCTGCGTGTTGACCGAGGGGCGGCCAGATCTGATCGCGCTGCTGTCTTCGCAAGATCTTGCGAAAGATCTTGGCGCACGGGAGTCGATCGTCGCATTGAACGCGGCTTTGATGCAGGACGGCGTTGTGATCGAGGTGGCGCCTGGAACCGTGCTCGCCGAGCCCGTTCATCTCATTCATGTCACGGCTTCGCCCGTGCCCGCCGCGCATTTCTCCCGTTCGGCCTTGATTATTGGCGCGGGCGCCTCGATTCGTCTCGCCGAATCCTGCCATGCCGCACATCACGCGGGAACAGTCCCTACAGCCCAAGCCAACGCCTGTCTGATCGTCTCCATCGGCGACGGAGCGAGTCTCGCTCATACCGCCATGGTGACAGGAACCGCGCCTGGCAGTATGCGCCTCGAAACCATGATGGCGCGGCTTGGCGCCGATGCAAAATTCGACAGTTTCGCGCTCGTCTGCGGCATCGGCCTTGTCCGGCGCCAGATATTTGTGCGGTTCGACGGCAGAGGGGCGGAAGCCTCGTTAAGCGGAGTTTCCCTTCTTGGCGGCCGCGAACATGCCGATACGACCTTGCACGTCGAGCACG
This sequence comes from Methylocapsa sp., assembly GCA_003162995.1. GTDB lineage: Bacteria > Pseudomonadota > Alphaproteobacteria > Rhizobiales > Beijerinckiaceae > Methylocapsa. Next base: position 11,082 of record PLUZ01000552.1, read on the forward strand.
CCGCGCAAGCTTGCGTTAGCCGCGAGACCTTCAAATATATTCTCGACGAGGAAGCCACTGGCGTATTCCAAGGAAAAATCCATGTCGCGCCGGGCGCGCAAAAGACCGACGGCAAGATGCTCAGCAGAGCCGTGCTTTTGTCCGACATGGCCGCGATGAACAATAAGCCGGAGCTTGAAATCTTCGCCGACGATGTTGTCTGCGGGCATGGCGCCACCTGCGGCAGTTTGGACGACGACCAATTGTTCTACCTGCAAACGAGAGGGCTGCCCCTCCCCGAAGCCGAGGCGCTTCTGTTGGAAGCCTTCGCGGGAGAGTTGATCGACGGTCTTGGGCATGACGGATTGATCAATGCCTTCCGGTGCGAGGTGAGGGCTTGGCTTGCGGCCCGGCATAAAGCGCTTGTGCCGCCAGTCACGGCTGGCGCGAACGTGTAGCGGCTATGGATTTGGATTTCGACTTGGCGCATCCGGGATAGGAGCAAGGCATGAACAAACATATAGCCGTGGACGCGCCGCTCGATGTCACCCGTCTCCGCGAGGATTTCCCAATCCTTTCGACAGAGGTTTATGGGAAACCGCTGGTTTATCTCGATAATGCCGCGTCGGCGCAAAAACCAAGGGAAGTCGTCGACCGGATGGTTCACGCGACCTACCACGAATATGCCAACGTTCATCGCGGTCTGCATCATCTCGCCAATGCCGCGACGGACGCCTATGAGGCTGCGCGAGAAAGCGTGCGTGCCTTCCTTAACGCCGGCTCGACCGACGAGATCGTCTTTACGAAATCGGCGACCGAAGCCATCAATCTGGTCGCGGCTTCATTTGGCGAGGCTTTCATCAAAGAGGGCGACGAGATCGTCCTTTCGATCATGGAGCACCACGCCAATATCGTGCCCTGGCATTTTCTCCGTGAGCGCAAGGGCGCCGTCCTGAAATGGGTGGATGTCGACGACGATGGAAACTTTTCGCTTGATACGTTCGAGCGGGCGTTGAGCGCGAAGACCAAGATCATTGCCCTCACCCATATGTCGAATGTGCTCGGCACGGTGACGCCGGTGAAGGAGATCGTCAGGATCGCGCATGAGCGCGGCATACCCGTCTTGATCGATGGTTCGCAAGGCGCGGTTCATCTCGATGTCGATGTGGTTGACCTCGATGCCGATTTCTATTGCGTCACCGGCCATAAGCTCTACGGGCCGACTGGGGTCGGAGCGCTCTATGGAAAAAAAGAATGGCTGGAGAAATTGCCGCCTTTCCTTGGCGGCGGCGAGATGATCGAGGAAGTCACCATGGATCGCGTGACCTATAACGATCCACCGCATCGTTTCGAAGCGGGCACGCCGCCGATCGTGCAGGCGATCGGGCTCGGCGCAGCGATGAACTACATGCGGCGGATCGGCCGCGAACGCATTCATGCACATGAAATGGCTTTGAGCGATTATGCACACGAACGTTTGTCGCGGATCAATTCGCTGCGCATCTTCGGCCGCGCCAAAGGCAAGGGCGCCATTATTTCCTTCAACATGAAAGGGGCGCATCCGCATGACATTGGCACGATCCTTGATCGAAAAGGCGTCGCCGTGCGCGCCGGAACCCATTGCGCCCAGCCTCTTCTTGCGCGTTTCGGCGTCACCGCGACCTGCCGGGCTTCCTTCGCACTCTACAATACCTTCGAGGAAGTCGATAAGCTCGCCGAAGCCTTGATCAAAGCCGAAGGCCTATTTGCTTGACAAAAGAGGAATCGGATATGGCTGAAGCCCAATCCATCGAAGCCCACCCGGTCGAAACTCAAGAAACCGTTGAAGACCAGGACGTCATGCCGAACGTGCCGCAATGGCTCTTCGATCCATTGGTGCCGGAAGCCGAACGCGGGCGCTATACAAACGACATCGTCGCTGCCCTGAAAACGGTGTTCGATCCCGAAATCCCTTGCGATATTTACGAGCTCGGTCTGATCTACAAAGTCGACATTGGCGACGACCGCCTTGTCAAGATCGATATGACCTTGACCGCGCCGGGCTGCCCGGTGGCGAGCGAAATCGCAAGATCGATCGAGGCGGTTGTCGGCGCGGTTCCGGGTGTGCTCGGCGTCGCTGTTGCGGTGGTTTTCGATCCGCCGTGGGACCAGGGACGCATGTCGGATGAAGCGAGGGTTTCGCTCGACATGTTTTGAGCTTTGCGGAACAACTCGCCCGCGTCAGGCTATCCGCTTGCACAATGACGCTTTTGATCCGTTTAGCCTTTGAGCAAGGGATCGATCAATTTTGCGAGTGCGTCCGGGGGCAACTCGCCGTTCTCTCTCCTGCCGTTGATGAAGAAGGTCGGCGTGGCCTTGACGCCGAATTTCTCGGCCGCCTGGTCATGCACCTTGGCAATCTTATTGTAGAGATCCTGGTTTTTGAGGCAGTCCTCGAAACTGCCCTGGCTCATCCCGGTTTGCTTGAGGAGACCCGCCAGGGCTTCGACCGGCTTCTCCGTGAAGGCCCAGTTTTTCTGTTGGGAGAACAGGAGATCGACGATGGCATTTCGCTTGTCATCCCCGGCGCAGCGCGCCACCATGAAACCGGCGGCCGCCAAAGGGTCGAGGGGAAATTCCCGCAGGATAAAACGGACCTTGCCGGTATCGATATATTTGCTTTTTAATTCCGGAAAGGTGGTGGCATAAAACGCCGCGCAATGCACGCAGGTCATCGAAGCATATTCGATGATCGTGACTGGCGCATTGCTCGCGCCAAGGGCGATGTCGGGCAAAGCCTCATCCGCCATCAGCTCATTGACCGGCACGCCCGCGCCTTGCGCCAGAACCGGAAGCGGCGGATCGCCGAGCACGAGGAGCCCCGCTATCGTCAGGCCCGCCGCGGCGGCCATTTCGAACAATCCACGATTGCTTCTTAGGCGGGTCTGGGCAGTTTTTGACGAACGCATAACTTTTGCTCCCTAGGCGGCGGCGCGCAGCTTTGCCTGATAGACTGGTGGAAAGGCAAGACAATTTTGTTATGGCTAGGTTGGAAATGCCCTCGCGCTCACCGTCATCCTAATCAAAACCGCGCAAGCGACCAAGCCTGAATAACTTCAGGGTTGCGAGTGGCAGCAACAGGATCGGGGCTGCCAGCGGCTGACGGGGGCTTACAGCAATTTCGCCCAGGCTCTCGCCGCGTTGACAGACATTCCAACCGCTCCTAGGGTGTGGCCTTCCCCATGCGCCCGGTTCGTGCACAGCTTCCTTTTCCGAGCGGCACGCGCGAGAGCCAATGATCGATCCCAGTGAGGAAGGACATGAGCAGCCTTATCCATGCTCCGGCAACCCGGCCGGTTCCAATCCCCATCGGCGAGATTCTCCTTTGGGCCGCATTCGCCGGTATTCTGGCTCTCCTTGTCATCTATTTCGTTGGCGCCGAACAAGGCGCGACGTCGCTCATCTCCGGCCATTATCTGCATGAATTTTTGCACGATGGCCGACACATCATGGCTTTTCCTTGTCACTAAAGGGGCGGGTGTGTGGTTAGCGGTCTTCTCCTGCGCGGTCTGCTCGCCGGACTCCTCGCGGGGATGCTTGCGGCTGCCTTTGCGTCTGTCGCGGGGGAGCCTTCGATCGAGCGCGCTATCGCCTTTGAAAGTGCGGCGGATGCGGCGGCCGGGCAAACGCCGGCGACGGAAATCGTGAGCCGGAGCGTGCAGCGCGGCGCTGGACTCTTTACTGCGAGCCTTGTTTATGGCGCCGCACTCGGCGGCCTATTCAGCTTGGCTTTTGCCCTCGCTTATGGGCGTGTGGGAGAATTTGATCCACGCACACTCTCCGCCTTGCTCGCAGCTGCCGGCTTCGTCGCCCTCGTGCTCGTGCCGGAGCTGAAATATCCGGCCAATCCGCCAGCGATCGGTGAGGCGGCGACAATCGGCGCGCGGACCGCGCTTTATTTCGCACTACTCGCTATTTCTTTCCTCGCTATGATCCTCGCCGCGATGCTCGCCCTGCCCCTTGCGGCGAGGTTCGGCGCATGGAACGGTACACTCATCGCGGCCGCCGTCTTCGTCGTGGTGGCGGGTATCGCCTCCCTGGCGATGCCTCCCGTCGATGAAGTTCCGGCCGGTTTTCCGGCAAATGTCCTGTGGAATTTTCGCCTTGCGTCGATCGGCGCGCGAGCGGTCTTATGGGGCTCGCTCGGATTGGGCTTCGGCGGCATGACGCAGATTTGGCTGCAAGGCGGCGCCAAGCCACATTCGGCTTAACCTTTCCCCATGATCGAAGTGAACCGCATGCCCCGCGACGCCATCGCCTCCGCCGGAACGCATTTTCTCATCGGGCTCAAGCCCTCGCCGGTTCTCGATGATCACGACCGCGCCCTTCTTTCCAGTCTTCGGCCCGCAGGCGTCATCCTCTTCAAGAGCAATTTCCGCCATGATCTTCCCTATGAGGCCTGGCTTGAAAGCCACGCCCGCCTGATCGCCGATATTCGCGCTGCGACAGGCCGCGAGCGGATGCTTATCGCGATCGACAATGAGGGCGGCCGCGTGTGCCGGACACCGCCGCCGCTTACGCGCTTCGCCTATGCCGCGCGATGGGCGGAGCATTCGGCCGAAGTCGGCCGCGCGATGGGACGTGAGCTTTCCTCCCTTGGCATAAACCTCAATTTCGCGCCCGTGCTTGACATTCACACGAACCCCGATAATCCGGTGATTGGGCCCCGCGCCTTCGGGACAACGCCGGAGGCCGTCATCGCAGCGGCCCTGCCCTTCATCGAAGCCATGCAAGCCGAAAAAGTCCTCGCCTGCGGCAAGCATTTTCCCGGACATGGCGATACCAGCATCGATTCCCATCTTGGCCTGCCCTCGCAAACGCTCGGCCTCGACGGTTTGCGCGCCCGCGAGCTGAAGCCTTTCGCCGCCGCGATAAAAGCGGGGCTTTCCATGATCATGACATCGCATATTCTGTATCCCTCCATCGATCCTGACAACCCGGTCACGCTCTCGCACCGTTTCCTGACCGGCATTCTCCGCGAGGAACATGGGTATGAGGGCGTCGCCGTCTCCGACGATATCGGCATGGGCGCGATGAAGGGCGTTTTCGACAAGCCAGAGTCCGCGGTTCGCTTGCTCGAATCCGGCTGCGACATGGTGATGGTCTGCGCGCATTTCACCGATTCCGGCCGCGCCAAGGGGTTTGCCCAGGCGATCGTTGCGGCGATAAACGAAGGCCGCCTGGACCCCGGTATTCTGGCGCGCTCAAAGGCGCGGATTGAAGCCCTGCTCGACCGCGCGGCAACCAACGAAGTCGAATTATTGCCCGAAAGCATCTTCCGCGCCCATGCTGGGATCGGAGCGCTCTACGAGGCCGCGACTGTCGAGGTCGTTTAGCGTTGCGAACGCTATTCCCTCATCTTGAGGAGGCCTGAAAGGTCGTCTCGAAAGATGTGGAGCCGCCGGCTGGGGACGGTGCAGTAAGATATGAAGACACATCCTTGCCACGCGATGAAAGAAACGGCCGTCTGATGAATGGGTTTACGACCGTGCTGCCCTTCTGTCCTGCGCGTCCTTGTGAACGACAATAAAAGTGACAACTGTCCAAATCATACCCGCGGCGGCAACCGCTCCGTCGCCGAGCCAATAAAGGATCTCGCTTTTCTGGATCCTTAAAAATTCCCCAACCAGGAAGACATTTTTTAAAAATCGCAAGGGCAAAACATAAACCTATCGAAAATTTCCGCTTGCGCCAAATCCCCAATTCAGACCTCGCCGAGCCTTGCAAAAGCGCGTTTGCGCAAACCGCCAATCGTATCAAAACGTTTCACGTGAAACAGTTTTGNNTTTGTCCGATTGGACCCTGAAATCGGACAAAACCGCGATTTTGGCGATATTGATATAATTGGCGGTTATGATTAAAACGAATTGCCTTCAAACTTGTCTTGCCTCGCGCAAGGCCGCCGCAATAGCTCAGCTGGTAGAGCACCTCATTCGTAATGAGGGGGTCGGGGGTTCGAATCCCTCTTGCGGCACCA
>PLUZ01000490.1:0-3238 GCA_003162995.1 Methylocapsa sp.
GTGGACACCGCGTATTTATCCGCCCTTGCCGCGCTGGCGGGTACCGCGGTCGGCGGGTTGACGTCTTTCTTCGGTTCGTGGCTCGGCCAGAGCGCTCAATTCAAGGCCCAGCTTTTCCTGCAAGAAAAAGGTCGCCGACAAGAGCTGTACCGCGAGTTCGTTGATGAAGCATCAAAGGTTTATATCGACGCCCTCACCAACGATCAGCCGGATCTGTCCAAGACGATCGTCCTTTACGCGCTACTCAGCCGGATGCGCATCCTATCGTCGCCGAAGGTGGTCGAGGAGGCCGACAAGGTGGTGCGACTGATCGTGGACTTCTATCCCAAGCCCAATAAGACATTTAGTGAGTTGCGCGCTATGATGAACGATAATTCGCTCGACCTATTGCGGGACTTTTCCGAATCCTGTCGAGAAGAGCTGCAAGAACTGGCACGATCTTCCGCGACACGCGCAGGTCCCGGCAAGTCTCCTTGATCGACTTCTTCTGAACGGCAGCGTGACTGCGGCGATCAACACATCAACACGGGATTTGCGGCCCCCAGAGCTGGATCGGCTGGATTGCCTGCTGCTGGAGAATGAAGATAAGCCGGCACGCGAACGGTTGACGCTTGTTCGCCTGTTCGAAGAACTGGCTTTGCTTAACTCAAATCGCAGGCTAATGCTGTCTCCCGATTTAACCTCACATTGACAGTAGGCTGTCCAACGTCAGCACCCATGAGACATAGCTTGAGCCACATCGGTTGGTCTTCCTCGACGAGACCGGCACCACGACCAAGATGACCCGCCTGCGCGGAGGCTGCCTGAAGGGCCAGCGGCTTCGCTCGAAGGCGCCGTTCGGACACCGGAAGACGCAGACTTTCATCACCGGACTGCGCTGTGATGGCCTCACCGCGCCTTTCGTTATCGACGCACCGATGAACCGACAAATCTTCGAGACCTACGTCGAGACGAGAGCGGCAAAAACTCTGGGGTTTTATGCGGCTTTGAGCAAAGGCGGGGTTGGTTGAAAGATCGGGTGGAGGGGCAGCGTAGGCAGGTAGGGCTTGTGCCGGAGCCGTTGTCGTAGATTGCCGATCACCATCGCCGCTCTGACCTGCCAATGGCGCCGTGCAGGCCGCCCCGCTGGGGTTGACGGGCCTGCGGCAAAAACGGCCGTGTTGAGCGATCCTTCGACGGGTAATCTCATTTCGCCAATCGTGGCGGCGGCACTTTGTATAAAGCCACGAGGGCTACTGACAGAGCCGCAGGCGGTAGGCCACGTCTGTGGAATTCGCTACGATGCGCAGCTTGGCGATGCGGTTTCGCGGTATATTGCGTGGCGCTGATGTCCAGAAACTCGACCAATGGCTTGATGATGCGGATCGCTCGGGCTATACGGCATTCGCCGCTTTGCCCACACTTTGCGTCAAGACCTCGCGGCAGTTCGCAGTGCGATCTCCGAAACATGGAGCAATGGCCAGACCGAAGGTCAGATTAACCGACTCAAGACACTCAAACGATCCATGTATGGCCGCGCCGGTGNNCACACAGTTTGAGGAAGAGCCATTTAGATGTATCGAAACAGCGGGCGCAGCGGTGCCGGGGCTGCTCGCGGTTCAGCGCGCTCCTCCGCCGGGCCCGTCCGCTGGCTCAAGTTGAGCGCGCAGTTGATCAACCCGACGTGACTGTAGGCCTGCGGAAAATTGCCCAGCATCCGGCCGGTCAGCGGATCAAACTCTTCGGCGAGCAAACCGACATCATTGCAGCGGGAGAGCAGACGATCGAATAACTTCCGGGCTTCTGCATAGCGGCCCTGCAATATGTAATTGTCGACGAGCAAAAAGCTGCACGCCAGAAAAGCCCCCTCACCTGCGGGCAGGCCATCGCTGGCGTTTTCGGTTTCGTACCGCAGAACGAATTCGCCGTCGATCAGCAGTCGGCCCTCGATCGCTTCAAGCGTTCCTCGGATCCGCGGATCGGCTGCAGGAAGAAAGCCGACGAGCGGCAGCAGCAGCAGACTCGCGTCGAGCCGCTTGGAGCCGTAGGCCTGCACAAAGCTGTTGAGGTCGCGGTCGAAACCGCGCTCACAGATTTCCGCGTGGATTTCGTCGGCGATCTCGCGCCACCGCCGTGCCGAATCGTTCAGTCCTTCAGCTTTCATTTCGTTCGCCGCGCGATCGAACGCGACCCAAGCCATGACCTTCGAATGAACGAAGTGATGCGGCCCTCCGCGCACCTCCCAAACGCCTTCGTCCGGTTGGCGCCAGGCAGTCGCCAGATATTCCAATACGACCGGCCGCAAGATTCGGCCGCGTTCGGGCGGCTCCATACCGGCCTTAAGCGCCTGGAACATGACATCGAGGACCTCGCCGAACACGTCGAGCTGCAGTTGCCTAGATGCATCGTTGCCAATCCGGACCGGCGAGGATTTCTCATAGCCGGGCAGCCAAGGGACGACCAATTCCGGCAACCACCGCTCCCCGCCCACTCCGTACATGATCTGGACCTGGCTCGGACTGCCGGCGACAGCCCGAATGAGCCAATCGCGCCATGCCCGCGCTTCGTCGTAGTATCCAAGATTCATGAAGGCCAAGAGCGTGAACGTGGCGTCGCGCAGCCAGCAGTAGCGATAATCCCAGTTCCGCACCCCGCCCAGACGCTCAGGTAACGAGGTCGAGGCCGCAGCGACGATCCCGCCCGTTGGAGCGTATGTCAAAGCCTTCAAAGTGATGAGCGACCGTTTCACCGCTTCCGTCCATGGGCCGACGTCCGGACACCGATCGCTCCATTGGCGCCAGAACGCTTCCGTGCGCTCCAGCGCACGGAAAGGATCGATCACCGGCGGCGGATTTTGAAAGGAGGGCCCATAAGAGAGGACGAAGGGAACCGACTGACCGGCCTCGACCGTGAACTCACCAACCGTTTTGAGGTCGTCACCGTAAAGGGAGGCTGGGGTTCGCAGGACCAGGCGCTCCGGGCCGACAATCGCGATGATAGTGCCATCGCCGAGTCGGCTGACCCATGGCACGGCTGCCCCGTAGTTAAAACGCACCACAAGCTCAGTACGAAAAACCACTCGCCCCGACCGGCCAATCACAATCCGCACAAGATCGGCGTCGTCTGCCGGAGACATGAAATCGATAACCACCGCGCAGCCGGTCTCAGTTTGAAATTCGGTTTCGAGGACGAGGGTGCCGGGATGATATCGCCGTCTCACGCCCAGCGGCGGATGCTTTGGAGCAATGAGCCACCGGCC
>PLUZ01000490.1:3254-7497 GCA_003162995.1 Methylocapsa sp.
AGCCGCTGTTTTGCAATCGCCGATCAGCGCGTAGTCTTCGATTCGCAGAGCCATTGCGGTACGCTCGAATAGTTATGGATCGATACCAGCTCAGTGCTTCAAATGGGGATCCAGGTCATAACTGCTCCCGCCGCCCACGCCGCCGGCCGACTGCTCCAAGTCAGCGCCGAGGTAAAGACTCTGGAACCTGGGTAGCACCCGGCTTCTTGATCCGGAACCATGCGACGTAGAGCGCTGGCAAAAACAACAGCGTCAGCAGCGTACCGACGATGATGCCGCCCATCATAGCGTAAGCCATCGGCCCCCAGAAGATCTCTCGCGCGATCGGAATAAGCGCGAGGCTTGCGGCAGCAGCCGTCAGCAGGATTGGCCGCATACGATGTTGCGTTGCCTCCACGACCGCTTCCCATGCCGGCTGGCCGGCCTCCTTCAGGTGCTCGATCTGCACAATCAATATTACCGAATTACGAATCAGAATGCCGATCAGTGCCAGCACGCCGAGGATCGCAACGAATCCGAGTGGCGCTCCGCTCGGCAGCATAGCCGTTGCTCCAGCTCTCAGCGATCGCATTTCTTACGGCGTCGATATCTCTTCGCAAAATGCGGGCAAACCGCTGCATTGCATAAAGGCCGGATTGATGCACGTCCGTTAGCCAGACTCCGAGCTTCGCGGCATTCTTGCTTCGAAGAATGCCGCGGAATCGCGTGGCGAGCCGACGCATCGCGGCAAATTCCGGCCATTCACTTTTGCGACGATTGCCTGTGCGAATTCTTTGGCCTCGCAGATCACTGCCACCTCTAGCGTATCCGTCGAGTCTCATGACAACAATGAACGCTCAACCGAAATCACAATTTCTCCAATCACCCAGCAAACTATAGCATTTTCCGCCGAGATGGGAGGAATTAGATTAACTCGCCAACGGTACTCGCTGCGATGATCCTCTGTATCTTTTCCGTAGAGATACAAGTACTCCTGCCAGACGGGCCAACACGAGAAGGAGGAGACAGTTATGACAACTCCATCCAGGAAACCAGAGACAGTCCCCAGAGATGAGACCATCATCGCTTACGGGCCGGCACGCTCGACAGTCAAAGGGACGCCGTTGAGCATGGACGAACTACGCAACATTGACGCGTATTGGCAGGCCAGCCTCTACCTTTGCTTGGGGATGTTGTACCTCATGGATAACCCCTTGCTCCGGGAGCCGCTCAAGCAGGAGCACATCAAGCCGCGGCTACTTGGCCACTGGGGTTCGGACCCCGGACAGTGCTTTACTTACATTCACTTCAACCAGCTGATCAACAAATACGACCTTAACGCGATCTATATCTCTGGGCCCGGTCACGGGGCACCGTCGGTCCTGTCTCAAACCTACCTCGAGGGCACTTACTCCGAGGTGTACCCGGACATGAGTGAAGACTTAGCGGGGTTGCAGCGCTTTTTTAAGCAGTTCTCCTTCCCTGGGGGCATCGGCAGCCACGCCACACCTGAGACACCAGGCAGCATCCACGAGGGCGGTGAGTTGGGTTACAGCCTCTCGCATGCATTTGGGACGGTCTTCGACAATCCGGACCTGATCACCCTGGTGATGGTGGGCGACGGAGAGTCCGAGACCGGTCCCCTGGCCACAAGTTGGCACAGTAACAAGTTCCTAAACCCGATCACCGATGGCGCGGTGCTGCCGGTCCTGCATCTCAACGGCTATAAGATCAACAATCCCACTATTCTGGCACGTATCAGCCACGAAGAGCTGTATGCCCTGTTCGTAGGGTACGGCTATACGCCGTACTTTGTGGAAGGCAGCGAACCCGAGAGCATGCATCAGGCAATGGCTGCCACCATGGAACATTGCGTCTTGGAGATCCGCAAGGTCCAGGAGAAGGCACGCCAGACGGGCGAGGCATTCCGGCCGCGCTGGCCGATGATCATCCTTCGAAGTCCCAAAGGCTGGACGGCGCCTAGGGAAGTGGATGGGCACTACCTCGAGGGCTTCTGGCGGGCGCATCAAGTACCTTTAACGGACGTCGCTACCAACGTAGTCCACTTGAGATTGCTGGAATCGTGGATGCGCAGTTACAAGCCGGAGGAACGTTTCGTCGAGCAGGGGCGGCTGATCCCCGATTTGAAGGCGTTAGCGCCCAAGGGGAATCGGCGCATGAGCGCCAATCCCGTGGCCAATGGTGGACTGCTTCGCCAGCCTCTGGACATGCCTGACTTCCGCAAGTACGCCGTCGAGGTAAAGAAGGCAGCAACATTCTTGGCCGGCAACGTCCCTACCGTTGGCAAGTTTCTTCGAGATGTTATGCGGCTGAACCTGCGGAACTTCCGGGTCTTCGGGCCGGACGAAACCCAGTCGAACAGGCTTGAAGCCATTTACGAAGTCGCCAAGAAGGTCTGGTTGGCGGAATATTTCCCGGAAGACACGGAGGCGAACTGGCACTGCAGGGCCGGGTCATGGAAATGCTGAGCGAACACACGGTGGAAGGTTGGCTGGAAGGTTACATTCTGAGCGGCCGGCACGGATTCATCAACAGCTATGAGCCGATCATCCACGTAATCGACTCGATGTTTAACCAACACGCGAAGTGGCTGGAGAAGTGCAACGAGCTACCGTGGCGAGCGAACGTCGCGTCACTCAATCTGTTGATCACCGCTCTGGTCTGGCGGCAAGACCACAACGGCTTCACCCATCAGGATCCCGGTTTTCTCGACGTGGTCGCGAACAAGAGCCCCAGCGTTGTGCGCATCTATTTGCCGCCGGACGCTAACTGCCTGCTTTCTGTGGCTGACCACTGCCTCCGAAGCGTTAACTATGTCAACGTCATCGTAGCGGACAAACAAGTACATTTGCAGTACCTAGATATGGATGCGGCTACCGCGCACTGCACGAAAGGCGCGGGTATATGGGATTGGGCCAGCAATGACCAAGACCACGAGCCTGATGTGGTCATGGCGAGCTGCGGCGATGTGCCGACCATGGAGTCCCTGGCCGCCACAGCCCTGCTCCGCCAAGATCTGCCGGACATAAAGGTTCGATTCGTAAACGTTGTAGACCTTTTCAAGTTGGTCCCAAACACCGAACACCCACATGGCATGACTGACCGGGAGTTCGAGGCCCTCTTCACTCAGACCAAACCTGTGGTCTTCAACTTTCATTCCTATCCGTGGCTGATCCACCGCTTAACGTACCGCCGGCCCGGCCAGCACAATATTCATGTGCGCGGGTACAAAGAAAAAGGAAACATCAATACGCCGCTCGAGCTGGCCATCCGCAACCAAACCGACCGCTTTAGCCTGGCTATTGACGCGATCGACCGGATCCCCCGTTTCTGTGAAAGGGCTTCCCACCTTCGAGAGGCGCTGCTTAATGAGCAGATCAAATGTAAGAACCACGCCTACGACTTCGGAATAGACGGACGCGACATAACGGACTGGACGTGGCCCTTCTAAGTCCTGACCTCAGTAAGAAAGTATGGGAAGGGCAGATGGGAAAACAGATTTAAGGAGGCTGAAAGAGCATGGCTGAACGAGCTGTTATCGCTGGGAGCGAGACCCCGACCGCTGGACGACACGAGAATCTCGCGCCACAGGCCGACTGAATGAACCAACAACAGATCCCCTTTGATAAACAAACCGCCGTTCGTTTCATTCAAGCTGTGAGGATCTTCGCGAACTCGGAGTTTGGCTGGCAAGCCAAACTTATGTTTGCGGGACTCATGGCGCTATTACTTGGCATCAACGGCATGAACGTTCTCAACAGCTAAGTTGGCCGCGACTTCATGACGGCAATCGAGCATCGGAACAAAGCGGAATTCATCCAGGAGGCTGTGTTCTACATCGGCGTTTTTGCGGCTTCCACAATCGTCGCGGTCGTTTCGCGGTTCACGGAGGAGCGTCTGGGACTGCTGTGGCGTGAATTCCTGACCCGAAATGCCACCAATATGTATCTCGACGAAGGAACCTATTACCGGCTGCAAACAGCTGAGGGATTGGCGAACCCGGACCAGCGCATTGCGGAGGATGTCCGTGCATTCACTGTTACCACGCTGTCTTTCGTTCTCATGATGCTCAACAGCGCGTTTACGGTGATAGCCTTTTCCGGCGTGCTCTGGTCGATCAACCCCTTGCTTTTCGGCGTGGCAGTACTTTATGCGGCATGCGGCTCGTATGTGACGCTCGTTCTGAGCCGTCCTCTCATCATACTCAACTACGATCAATTCGACAAGGAAGCCGACTTCCGCT
>PLUZ01000050.1 GCA_003162995.1 Methylocapsa sp.
GCAACCGCGCTTTGTCGTGATGGTCTTTATTCCTATGCGACACGCGGGCCGGATATTTGTGCAAATCACGGCGGAATTGTCCGGCTGTTGCAGTGAAACGTTTAAAAGGAATTTATCGTCGCGAGACTCTGTCTTTCCGGCCCCCGCATCCTGCATGGCCTCGTGTGGCGATTCGGCAAACCTCTGAAAAATACGGATTGCTTATGCCCAGCATCAAAGCCGAGCAACTTACTGACTGTGCAATCCGGAAGGCACGCTGGCCGACCGGCAATCTAATGACCGTCGTTATGATCGCAGCCTTTCTCGCCAAGGACCGTAGTCGCGTTTGTCTTTGGCCGGCGATAGGCCCTGCTCACGGCCCGGCACATTAGTGTCAAGGCTTCGGCTCGGGCTGGATTATGACGCCGCAAGGATAATCGTAACTACCGCACCTATAGAAGTGAAGAGTGTCTTCCAGGGATCGCATAGCGAACCAAATGACTGGCTGCAAAATAATCAAAAATCCAATAAGAAGAGCGAAAAAATTGCGCTTAGCAAATGCTTTACATGTGGAGTTAAGTAATTTTAACTTTTCTTTCATTGTTGTTATCCGTGCGAGGATCACCTTAAACGGAGGACTAACCGGAAAGGTCGGTTCCGACCTCTTGCGGCCCGCACCAAATGAACATTCTGCGCTCGTGGCCGGTTTCGAAACGACGCAATTTGTGCGGCCCGTGTGACGATGACCCCGGCCCAGGAATTCGCAGCCCTAACACGTAGCAAGGAAATCTACGAGACGTTGCACCCGGAGACAAGGCCGGAGCAGCCAAGCCCCCGGCACGAACCCATCATTGGGGCGCCGTGCTACAGGCAGGCACAAGCGCTGAAAATTGTTAGGTGCTCAAGTGAGAATATCCATAGCTAACGGAGTCTGAACCGTGGCTGAATGCACACATTCAAGGCGGTAAGTTCTGCATTTGTCGCGTCAGACCTCGTCGCCAGGTTCCTCGGCCTCGCCGGGCATCACCGTTATCGCCGCAGTCACGGCCAAAGTTGTGCCATGAGCAATTTTGCTCAGATCTTCGCTCATTAGTCTGCTACGCGCTCACCGATGGCAAACGCAATTGAAGCGGCGTATTCCTTCATCATGCCTGCTGTGCCGTCAATAATCGTTCTGCGACGACGGCCATGCTCGTTTTTGGGCGCCGCTTACCACTCAAAAGCAATGATTCGCTCATCGCGCCGGGAGCGCAAGGCTAAGGTAACCGCCGAGGTGTTGGCGATGATCGCTCACGCTCACCCACGAGTAGCGCTGCGTCAGCCGCGTCCCGCCCTTGAGACGGAGGAATGGCCCTTCAAAAGCGCCACCGAATTTGTCCACGCTTTAGGAAAATACCATGCCAAGAGTCCGCAAATAAGGAAATAGAGAACCATCGCGATAAGCCCGCTTCTTGAAAAAGCAATCGCAATTCGAAGGACAGTTCCGTGAAGTGAGGAGCCAAAAGAGCACGATCCGCAGGCGTGAGTGCCGCGAGCAGACAGATCCGTTTGCCCTGGTTGCCGGAGTCTTCCAATGCCATAGCTGTTTTCCCTAGGAGAGGCTACTAACGAATAAATGCCCTGCGTCGAGTTCATCGCGAAGAATGGCGGCGATCCTGGCGTGCGGTTGCGGAAAAGCGGCACGCTTGGCGCAAGGCCGCTCGCCTAATCTTGTGACTTAAATACTAACCGGGCGAGAGACGGTGATGTCAGCCACGGTAAGGGGTCCTGCGCCTGTGTGGCCGGAAGATCAAACGGAAGATAAACCGAAGCCAGAGCTCCGAAAAGAAACGCGCCGCCGCGTTCTCAAGGGAGCGCAAATCGCCTTCAAAGGTCGTGGGGCGGTTATCGATTGTATAGTCCGCGACCTATCGGATGGCGGTGCCTGCCTCAAAGTGGCAAGTCCGATCGGAATCCCGGATACATTTGAACTGGTGCTTGACTTGGCTACCGTCCGTTATTGCCGCGTGGTTTGGCGGAAAGCTACGCAGATAGGTGTTGAGTTCGCTTAGGTGATATTTTCGGCTCCGCCTCCATCCAAGGGTGCGCGTTCGTACAGAAGCGCTGTCCGTCCTAGACTTTCATACAAGCTTACCAACCAGCGAAAGCACGCGGGCGGCAGCCAGGCAAAGGGGACGGACGATGAAAATTCTCAAGAAGATCGCGATTTTCTGTTTGCTGACCTTCGCCACCACCAGCGTAGCCGATTCACGATTTCTGTAGGAACCTACCACGGGCCGCCGCTGCGGGTGTGGTGGCAAGGTCAACGCGTGTTCTTCACGATTTGCGGGTAAGTGTCGATACAACGCACTAACAAGCGCAGCACCTCGGCCATGTCATGCGGTGTCAATCCTTGTGGCATCGAGGAAGACATCCACGCACGGCAGTCCGCTTCCATCGGGGGATTAGTAAAGGCAACGCTCGGAGCATTGCCATCGCAGGTCCCCGCCCACCATTTTGGCGTCATGACTTGATGCCGACCTGGAAGACCCTGGAATAATACCATGGAACATTCTTCGGCGACTCACGTTCTGCCCTCGCTTTATTACGTAAAAGTACGAAAGCGTTGAACGGTGATGGCGCTCGAAAGGTTCGGGCGCCGCCGTAAAAGAGGGCGTCGAAAAGGAGATTGCTATGAAACGCTTTGGCATATTGTTGGCCATCGCCGCGTTTGGCGCTGCGCTCGTGGCGAGTGGCCCGGCTTCGGCACATTGCGGGTATCGCGGCGGCGGCTGGCACCACTGCGGCTGGCATCGCTGGCATCCTGTTGATTACAGCTATTGGAGTGGGTACCCTTATGGCTATGGCTATGGACTTGGATTAGCGGGCCTCGCGACCGCTCCTCTGACAGTAGCTGCCGATGTGACCGCGCCCCTGGTGACGGGCAGAAGCGTGGCGGCCTCAGGAAATTATTGCGCGACTCCCGTAAGGACGTGCTTGCTCTATGAGCCGGGATGGCTTGGGACAGGCTGTTCCTGCAGGGTCTACGGCGGCCATGCGCGAGGATTTGTGGAATAAAGTCTAGTGAAACGATACTGAAGTTTCAACGAGACTGCGACCGAGACGACACCCGGCCGCAGTTATCTCGAATGCATCTTCTGAAGCGACAAGGCATGATTTTCGGCCTTGAAGACGATGCCGCGGGCCGCACGAAAGTTGAACTAGCGGACGATGGCCGCGCGCCGGCTGTGAGATGAGTGGCAAGAGCCTGAGACCAGCGAGCCAGTTTTGAGCTGCACTTTGATCGTGACTGCCACCCTCGAATTCGCCCGGCGCCAAGTTCATTGCTGAGAATGGTGGCGGCGCACCGGCGCATAACGCCGGAGCATGCACGCGAAAATCTCCCAAGGGCGCCTCCTCGTAAGCGGCGCCCTATTCATTGCCCGTGTTGACCCACCATGAAACGATAAGCGCGGCAACGGTGACTGCGGCAAGGATGCCAGCGGCCTGATAGAAACCAAGCGAGGCAGAGATATCGAACCAATGGCTCCACATGCGAATGACGCTCGCAAGCATCAAAAGCGTGCAGAAAATAAAAAGCCAAGCTACAAGGTTACTATGGGTCTTGAGAGTTCGTGCTTTTACGGTGGCGCATGCGTTCCTTAAGGTCATAGCGCTAGACCTTTGCAATGGCACAATCATTATCGGTTTCGATCATAAGATCGCCCGATTACATGAGATTCCAAGAAGCAAATTTTGTACCTTTATGCGCTGCCCGCCGCGGAGATGATTGAACGAATGAAGCTCGCGGCGCCGCGAGGTTTCAAAATTTCTAGCAACGTTCTTTCGCTCGCTGGTCTCCCGTTGCGGCCATTATGGCTATAAACCGTGATGCGCAAGATAGTAGAACACAATCCCGATGGTTGCGGCGACGCCTAAGATTTTTAGGATATCAATACGGTGTGTCATCGGTACACTCCCCAATCTTCATGATGAGGATATCGTACATGGCGGTTTCATCACACCAATCAAGTAGCGCAATGCCTGCGCCGGTCAGTCATGATTGAGCTTCAGCACGGCAGACGAGCTATATCGATTAAACCGCCAAAGTTGCCCTCCGAGCATGCTTCAACTCTTTGAATCTGAACGATTCCTTCCCCATCAGAGGATTTCATCTGGTGGGCAAGCGCTCTAGAATGAGGAGTTTCGGCAGCTTTTCAGGCACGCCAATTCCGTAAAGGCGTGCAACTTTATGTCTTGGCCGTACCTAGCTGTATTTTTCGAAGGCGTGGCGCATGACGAGCCCCCCTCCCCCCATCTTCGACCGCCGCCTGACAAGGCTGAGACTTGCCCGCGCGGCCACCCAAGGCGCCGAGGATTTTCTTCTTGTTCATGCCATCGAGGAATTCAGCGCGCGGCTTGCCACGATCAAACGCGAATTTTGCGCTATCCTCGATGCCGGCACGCCTTCACCCCGGCTAGCCGCGCGGCTTTTCGAGCTGCTTCATCCTCCCCTTTTCGTCCGGATGGCGCCTCTGCCAGAGGGTGCCGGCGGGTTTTCTCTCATGCGGCTCGTGGGCGACGAGGAAAATTTGCCGCTTAGGCCGGAACGATTCGATTTGGCGGTCTCGGCGCTTTCCTTGCAAAATCTCAATGATCTGCCTGGAGCGCTCGTTCAGCTCCGCCGCGTGTTGAAGCCGGATGGGCTTTTTCTCGGCTGCCTCCTTGGCGGCCAAAGTCTCTACGAGTTGCGAACCGCCTTGGCCGTTGCCGAGTCAGAAATATGCGGCGGGATCAGTCCGCGGGTCGCGCCTTTCGCGGATGTGCGCGACATGGGCGGGCTCATGCAAAGAGCCGGCTTCGCCTTGCCGGTCGCCGATAGCGAGCCCGTCACCGTGCGTTACGCCGATATGTTTGGCCTCATGAAAGATCTGCGCGCGATGGGCGCGGCCAATGCGCTTGTGGCGCGGCTGCGGCAACCCTCGCCGAAGGGGCTTTTTATGCGCGCCGCGAAAGTCTATGCGGACCGATTCGCCGATCCGGACGGACGCGTGCGCGCAACTTTCGAGATGATTTTCCTCTCCGGCTGGGCGCCGCATGAGAGCCAGCAAAAGCCATTGGCGCCGGGCTCCGCCAAAATGCGGCTCGCCGACGCGCTCACAAACAAGCCGGTTCCCGGGAGCTAGACCATGATCGCTTCAACGTCGTTTGTTACTGCGCAAGTTCCCAGGTGACCTGCACTTCGGTGCGCAGAGTCTGTATACCCGGCTCGACGGGGATGGCGGCAGCGGCGGCTTCGCGCGGGCCCGCGCCGAGCATTCTCGGCGACATCCCAGCGGAAACAGGTGCCGCCGGTTCTGTCGCGATTTCGAGGACCCGCCCGAGCTTAATGCCGAGCCCATTGACGTAGCTACTGGCCTTGCGCAGGGCGTCGCGAACGGCGTCTCCGCGTAAGCCATCGTATTTCGCATCCTTTTGCGAATAATCGAACTCGATGCCTTCAAGGCTATTGGCGCCTTTGTCCATTAATTGGCTTGCCAGGGCGCCGGCCTTTGTGATGTCCCTGATCCGCACGCTCAACGAATTGTGAGCGCTGTAACCGCGTAAGGTCCGCTTGATGATACGGCCATTGGCGTCGGTCGACTCATCGTAAACCGGCGAGAGCGTGATAGACAAAGTTTTGATGTCCTTAGCCTCAATTCCTTGTGCCTTGATCTCGCCGACGACCGCCTGCGTGNNTGTCGCGGGCGGAGTCGGCGGCATTCGGCCGCTCGGTGTCAACACCAATCGAGATCGTCGCAATATCGGGGACAACTTCCGCGCTGGCGACACCATTGGTGGTGATGTTTGGCACCGAATCCTTCAAGGACGGGTAGAGTTGTTGTTGAGCATGTACAATGTGCGTACCGAACCCGAGCGGGAATGCGGCGAGGAAAGCAAGCCGGGCAAGCAAGAGGGAAAAGCGGAAGCTGGTTGACATGAGCACCTCTCAACGGCGGCAGGCGGGCATCGATCCGCGCCATAGAGCCCTCTTACATGGCGCTTTTTCGACGGTGATACGATTTGATGGGAGCGGAGTTTGGCCAGAGAGAGCCTAGAGATATCCAGGCCGCCATGCTAGGACATCTGCCAATTATGTCGCATCTCGCCGCACGCCCTGAACAGCATGAACATCCGGCCGGCCTGGGCCTCGCTTCGCTTGCCGGGGCGACGCGGCGCGAGCTTGGCGCGGCGCTTGCCGAGGTGGGGGTGCCCGAACGCGAAATCCGCATGCGCGTGGCGCAGCTCTGGCATTGGATCTACCATGCCGGCGCGACGTCCTTCGATCCGATGGGCAATGTCAGCAAGGTTCTGCGCGCTACCCTTGCGGCGCAGTTTAATCTTTCCCGCCCGGAGATTGTCGCCGAGCAAATTTCCCGTGACGGCACGCGGAAATGGCTGCTCAGGCTTGACCCGGTGGACCGCCAAGACAAAGGCGCCGAGATCGAATGCGTTTATATCCCGGAAAGCGACCGTGGGACTTTATGCGTTTCGAGCCAAGTCGGCTGCACGCTCAGCTGCAGTTTCTGCCACACGGGTACGCAGAAGCTTGTCCGCAATTTGACAGCACGCGAGATCATTTGCCAAGTCTTGATCGCGCGGGAAAGGCTCGGCGATTTTCCGGGCTCGGTGCCACCAGACGACGGGCTCGTGCCAGGGGACGGTCTTCGCGCGGTGTCCAATATCGTTTTCATGGGCATGGGCGAACCGCTCTATAATTTCGAAAATGTGCGTGACGCCGTGGCTGTCATTTCCGATGGCGACGGCCTCGCGCTGTCAAAACGCCGGATCACGGTTTCTACGGCCGGTGTCGTGCCGCGCATGGAAGAGCTTGGCCGCGAGACCGGCGCGATGCTTGCCATATCGCTCCATGCGGTGCGCGACGAATTGCGCGACAAACTCGTGCCGCTCAACAAGAAATATCCGCTCAAGGATTTGCTTGCTGCCTGCCGGACCTATCCCGGCGCTACCAATGCGCGGCGTATTACCTTTGAATATGTAATGCTAAAGGACGTCAATGATTCGCCTGCCGACGCGCGCGAACTGGTGCGGCTCTTGAAAGGTATTCCGGCCAAGATCAATCTCATTCCGTTCAACCCATGGCCCGGCGCGCCTTACGAGTGCTCGGACTGGGAGACGATCGAGCGTTTTTCCGACATTGTGTTCAACGCCGGCTACGCCAGCCCCGTCCGCACGCCGCGCGGGCGCGATATTCTGGCCGCCTGTGGGCAGCTTAAGAGCGAGACCGAGAAGCTGAGGGCGCGGGCGCGGCTGGCGGCGGGGTAAGCCCTCCCCCGACCGCGACGCAAAAGTCTTTATCCGCAAATTGCGATAACCACTTGGGGCGAAAATGAAGAAGCAGGTTTCAAAGCTCATTCTCGGCTTCGCGCTTCTGGCGTTGGGCTCGGGCGGCACGGCCATGAGCGTTCGCGCTTCGGAGGCGGTCGGCGAACAAGAGGCCTATGAAATCGGCAAGGAGGCCTATGTCTACCTTTATCCGCTCGTCATCATGGATGTGACGCGCAAGATCATGACCAATGTCGAAGCCGGAAAGAGAATTGGCGCCGGCCCCGCGAATGAGTTCTCTCATGCGCGAACTTTTCCGCCCGCCGACTTCCGCGACGTGGTGCGGCCAAATTTCGACACGCTCTACTCCGTCGCCTGGCTCGATTTGACGAAGGAGCCGATCGTCCTCACCGCGCCCGACACCAAGGGCCGCTACTATCTGCTGCCTCTGCTCGACATGTGGACGGATGTCTTCGCCGTCCCCGGCAAGCGCGCCAGCGGCACGAGCGCCGGTAATTTCGCTATTGTTCCGCCGAACTGGCAAGGCCAGCTGCCGCGCGGCGTCGAAAAGATCGAAGCGCCAACGCCCTACGTCTGGCTCATCGGCCGCACGCAGACCAATGGGCCAAAAGATTACGACGCCGTACACGAGGTGCAGGACGGCTACAAACTCGCGCCGCTCTCGCGTTTCGGCAAGGCGGCGAAGCCCGCGACGGCGAAAATCGACCCCAATCTGGATAAGAAGACGCCGCCGCTCGATCAGGTCAACAACATGCCGGCGGGCAAGTTTTTCGCCTATGCCGCCGAATTGTTGAAGGTCAATCCGCCGCATGTCACCGACTGGTCGCAGGTCGCGCGCCTGAAGCGCATCGGCATCGAGCCCGGCAAGAGCTTCGACATGGAAAAGGCCGACCCGGCCGTCCGCGAAGCGTTGGAAAAGGCCAGCGTCGACGGGCTCGCTTATATGAAGGGCAAGACGCCGACGCTCGCGCGCGTCGCCAATGGCTGGCAAATGAATACCGACACGATGGGCGTCTATGGAGACTATTATCTCAAACGCGCGATTGTCGCCCTCGTTGGGCTTGGCGCGAACCAGCCGGAGGACGCGATCTATCCGTTTAATCTCGCCGACAACGAAGGCAAGCCGCTCGACGGCGCGAAGAAATATGTGCTGCATTTTTCCAAGAGCGAGTTGCCGCCGGTTGGCGCCTTCTGGTCCATCACGCTCTATGACGAGAAGGGCTTTCAGGTCGCGAACCCAATCAACCGCTTCGCGATCGGCGATCGCGACGCGCTGAAATACAACGCGGACGGCTCGCTCGACCTATACATCCAGAACGCAAATCCCGGCTCGGATAAGGAATCGAACTGGCTGCCCTCGCCCGCGTCGGGATATGAGAGCATCACCATGCGGCTTTACGCGCCCAAGCCCGAAGCGCTTGACGGCCGCTGGGTTCCCCCGGCGATCAGGCATGTGCAGTGATGATCTTGTGAACCGAGGAAGACGCTAAGCCCGAGAGCTTTTTGAGCGGAGGCTAGCGGCTTTAATGAGGGAGCGCGGAACATCGCCAGCGGCGCATCCCTCCGCGACATTTACCCCCTCGCAGCGCGTCTCCAGCCCCAGGCGGCGAGCCCGGACAATCCCAGACAAACCATCGCCTCCCAGACAGCGAGACTAAGCCCGAACACGAGCAGCGCCGGCTCGTCACAGCGCACGGGCTTCACCCGTTTCAACTGCTCCAGAAAATCATCGGGCGGCAATGCTCCCGTCAGCGCGCCCGTGCATTCGGTCGGGCCGGGCCAGAGGTGGAACTCAACGCCCGAGTGATAGACGGCGATTCCCGCGCCAGCCAAAAACACCAACGCCAGCAGGGCCAATCCAAATCGCGCCAGCCTCGCCCTACCCCAATGCGCCGCGAGCGCCGTCAGCGCCGCGAGAAATATGCCGACATAATAGGGAACGCGGCCCAAGAGGCAGAGTTCGCAAGGGATATAACCGATGGATTCGAAAATCCAGGCGCCTGCGATCGCGCCCACCGCGACGACGACCACGACCACCGCGATCGCGCGCGAAATATTTTCGCGGCAGGACACTGTGAGCGGACGAATCAAAACAGCTTCACGGCGACCACGAAGCCGCCGACCACTATCGCCGCGAGCGATCCCATGAACAGGCCGAAATGCTGTTCGAGCTTCAAGCGGATTGGCTCGCCAAAATGATTGAGCGCGGCGGCGAGGACGAAGAAGCGCGCGCCGCGGGTGATCGTCGCGAGCAGCATGAACAGCGGGAAATTATAGGCGAACAGTCCCGAGAAGATCGTCACGAGCTTGAACGGGATCGGCGTCAGCCCCTTCACCAGAATGAAAATCGCGCCCCATTTCGCGTAGAACTCGCGCATGGCGTCCATCTTCGACTCATAGCCATAGAGATGGATCAGCCATTGTCCCGCCGTGTCGTAGAACAGCGCGCCCAGCGCATAGCCGAGCGCTCCGCCCGCGAC
Organism: Methylocapsa sp.; assembly: GCA_003162995.1. GTDB lineage: Bacteria > Pseudomonadota > Alphaproteobacteria > Rhizobiales > Beijerinckiaceae > Methylocapsa. The sequence continues at coordinate 9,786 of PLUZ01000050.1, forward strand.
CGAGGCGACCGTGCAGATGGCGGCGTAGCGCCATGCCTTTTTCGGCTCGGCTAGCGACATCGGAACCAGAATCGTATCGGGCGGCACGGGAAAGAATGAACTTTCCGCGAAAGCTATGGCGGCGAGCGCCAGCGGGGCGTGAGGGCTCGAAGCGAGCCGCATGGTCCAGTCATAGAGTTTTTTGAACATTTTCCACCGTTAGCATCGGCCGCGTCGCGAAGATAGGCCGGCGCGCCACCGAACATTACGCATCTTCGCTTGACGATGGGTTGACGGGGGCTTTTTCAAAGCTAATATCCGCGCCGCGCGCCGCCCCAAAGCTTGATGAGGAAGAAGGCCG
>PLUZ01000163.1 GCA_003162995.1 Methylocapsa sp.
TCCGCCGGTACGGGCAAAATTGTGACTTCGCTCACCAAAGGCGCGCTTCGTTTTGTCGGCGGACAACTCAGCCACCAGGGCGCAGCCACCGTCAGCACACCTGTTGCGGCGATTGGAATTCGCGGGGGGATCGCGACCATCTCGCATGGACCGGAGGGAACACGGATCATCAACGATTTTGGCTGGCTCAGTATCACCAACGGCTGCGGAACCACCTTCATAAGGCGCACGGGCTTTGCCGTCTCGGTGGCGGATTGGAACAGTTGTCCCACGGAACCGCAGCGCGTCACCCAGTCCGAGACCAATCATTATCTCGAGCTTTTGACGAGTAAGACAGGTCAAAATGGGGGAGCGCCCTCTCTCCCCACGGATGTTCTCGTAGGCGAATTCGGGATTGGACAATTTAACGGAGCCTTTGGACCAAATAGCCAACCCATCCAACAGCAGACCACCAACGTCGAAAATGTCACCACCGATATTATCATCCAAGCGACGCAAAAGGCGACGGCGCCGGTACTGCGGGTGACGATTCATTCTCCGCCACCACCGCCACCGCCACCGCCACCGCCACCGCCACCACCGCCACGACCTAATGGCTAGAGGGGAGCTTTACTCGAACATCATTCTCCGGGCTCGATTGATTCGAGAGAATGTCAGAGAGCCGTGTTGCCAGAGCTGTGAACCAAGCGAGGCGATGTATAGGCTGGCCGTATGCGGGCGCGAATTCTACCCCTTGTTGCCCATGCGGCTACTCAAAGATTTCACAATTTCGTTCCGTGATATATACATCGCATGTATCTATTTGATTTTACTGGTGAGCGCGATGGGATTCGAACCCATGACCTCCTGATTAAAAGTCAGATGCTCTACCAACTGAGCTACGCGCTCCCCAAGGGGCCACGCAAGGAGCAAGGCAAGGGGCAAGGTTGGAGTAGCCTCATCGTTGAGGAGGGTCAATAGAGAGAGGGATTAACCGGTGTAAGCGGCGAACGCGGCAAGCGCGGCGAAAACAACAGCCGAGATCACAGTTGTCCAAATAGCCTTGGCGAGAAGCCGTGGCTCGACAGGTGCGCCGGGGTCCGTCCCGGCCACGAANNATGGGGATCGAGAAAGGCATTATGGACCTCGACTTCCGCGCCGCGCGGAACGCCCGGGATGAATTCGGGCGCAGGACAAGCCGCATGGCCTGTTGCCAATTGGCCGCTCCTCCAGCAATATCAGGTCAATCCTGGCCGCGTCCGAATAATGAAAAAAGCAGCATCACTCCACTGACTCGTTTAACGCAAGTATTTTTGCTTCCCGGAAAACAGAATGCGCCTTAGACCATGATCGCTTCAAGCGGAATCGCTCGTGGTCTCTATTTCATTGTTTTGTTGTATGATTTTTTCCAAAAAGTCTGCAACTATTTGGGATCATGCTCTGTCCCCTCCAATGCAGCGTATTAGCGTCCCTTTCTCGCTTCCGGTGTCAGTCGAGACGCGTAATCAGGGCCTATTGGCATGAACGCAAGGCGGGCCTATCGTGTAATCGGGACGCACCCGCCAGCCATGCAGGCGTCCAAAAGCGCGTGCAACCCGTATCCGGGCCAGACCCAAATTCCCTAGCAGGAGGGCCATCAAAGCTCCGCCAAGTGGAAACATAATATAATAGTAACTCCATAGGGGACGCTCGCCATGCTTTCGCAAGACGCGTCCCATCCCAGCCCCATACAGCCGGGCGCGCGTCACGGCGGCGCTGGAATATCGCGGCGGCAGGGGATGATAAATAACGAGAGAAGGCAAATACTGGATCTGGAACCCTCCCTTGATTGCGCGCAAAAGCAAATCGGTTTCCTCACCGGATTGGAACGGGGTTCCCGCTCCCACACCGAGTTCTTCATCAAAACCACCCACTTGCTTTAGAACATTCGACCGCAGAAACATTGTCGCAGAGACGCCGCCGCGCCAAACATTGTGACGATTGAGCAAGCCTGGCCGCCTCGATTCGCCGCCGGCAGAGAGGCGTCCGTGTTCGTCGGTGCAGCGACCTGTAAAGCCTGCAATAAGCGGATTTTCCCGCATGCGCCGATCCACTTCGATCAAGAGATTGGGAGGATACCAGCAATCATCATCTGGAAAGCAAATGATCTCTCCTTGAGCGAAGGCTAGAGCTTCATTCCGGGAACGCGATAGTCCTTTTTGCGATCGCAAATGCAAAATAGGAAAGAGTAAACGATACTGCGCCAAAATGGGGTTCAGCCGGTCATCATTATTTTGATCAGCAAAAATAACTTCGATGTCATTGTATTGTTGCGCTGCTATGCTTTTGAGCAGGCGAAAATTTTCTTTTGTGCGATTGATTGTCGCGATTATGATACTGAAGCGCATGTCCGCCCCCTACTTGGATCAGTCCATAATTCTGAGTAGAAATAAAATTCAACAGTATCCATACAGTATGACTATATCGATTGACGAAATAATTCACGCATCATATGAATCGATATCGCTGAAACTTTCTCTCTAAGCCTTCCTTATATAAATAGTTTCAGTCAAGCTTATAAATTTTTACGCGCTGGTGAGAGAAGCTTTTTTACGAGCCAAGATTTTTACGAGCCAAGACTCGTTCTTTATGGGAATCGTCGATGGTCCGAGACTCCGTTTACGGCGTTATCATGCGATCGCTCGGTGTTTTGAGCGGGTTTCACCGCCACCGGAATGGTCTGGTGCTCTGCCTGCACTCGGTCGCCGAGAGCGAGGGCGAGGCGGCGAATTTTGGTGCTATGGCGATCCGCTGTGAATTTTTGGAGCGCATAATTGTCGACCTTCGCCGCCGAGGCATCGCGCTCGTATCGCTGCGCGAAGCTCTCAAGCTTGCAACAGGTTCCCCCCGGCCGTTTATCGCGCTCACATTTGATGATGGCTATCGGGACAATTACGAAGTTGCCTATCCCATTTTGAAAAAATTTGACGTGCCCTTTGCGATATTCCTCACCACTGGGCTCATCGATCGCACGCTCCCGATGTGGTGGCACGTCCTCGAACATGTGATCGACCGCAATGTGAGCATTGAATATGAAGACGTTAAGCTTGTGTCTAGAACCAAACGGGCTAAAGCGATTGCCTATCGGTTGATCTCTGAATATTTCCGTCACCTAGATCAGTGTGACGTCATATCCGCCATCGATGCCCTTATCGCGAAGAATGACTCGCGATTGACGCGTGCCGACGCTTTTAATCAGGCGCTGGATTGGAATATGATCCGCGAAATGGCCGGATCTGGATTAGTGACCTTCGGGGGCCACACCGTTTCGCACCCCTTGTTGCGACAACTGGACAGGACCTC
>PLUZ01000010.1 GCA_003162995.1 Methylocapsa sp.
TGCCTGGCGTTAAAGAGGCCAAGGCGCTGGCGTTTTAGAGCGTGTCCCGAAAAAGTTGCTCGACTTTTTGGCAGTGAGCCAGTTTGGGATTTCAGCTTAGCGCCATAAGCTGACATCTGCACCTGATATCTGCACAGCCTAACTGCTCGATCTGATGGGACCAGATTCGCTGTGCACCATCTTAAATCCTTAAATCAATCGCTTGTGGGTCAGAGAGACCAATTTCACCACATGGCTTAAATCGCCGGAAGCGGCAATTTATGCCTTGCCGAAGCCTCCTCTATTTGCGCTTGTTCTGGCTACAAGTTGGAAAAGCATCGTGATCCTAAAATCCCTTCGCCAGACATGGGCCTTGAGCGATCCAGCCCCAATCCTTGCCGTTGCGACCTTTCTCGCTGTGGCGATGAGCGTGGCGTCCGCGGAGGATGCCGAACTATCGCTGCTCAACCAGTCTTCCCTGACCGACACGCCCGACGGCCCTAAAGAGCAATTGCGCAGCATCGGCATCATGCCGGACGTCTGGGTCACACAGTTCTATCAGGGACAACCGGAAGGCGATGGCAGCAAGACCTGGCGCTATGCNNACGCCGGGCTTCCACATCAATGTGCAATACGAGCATTACATCGGCCAAAACATAAACAGGACGGATTTTGCGCTCATTCCGGTCAACACGGCGCTGGCCTATGTAGAACGAGACGGCTATCACTCCGCTCTCTCCGTCAGCGTCACGCAGGATTTCGGCGAGTATTTTTCTGTCAGCGCCGGAAAATTCAACATGATGACGCTCGCATCGAAGACCCCGTTGATCGGCGGCGGCGGCATCGACACTTTCATGAACAGGGCTTTCGCCCTGCCATCGACCGGGGTGGCCTACACAGCTTTCAGAGGAGGGGCCGGCGACAGGGTTGTTCTCTCGGCGCCCTATCTCATCGGCGGAATAGTGACGATCAAAACAGAGCCGGTCAATTTCGCTTTGATGATCGCCGATCCGCGCAGCGCGATTGATCCCAGGGTCATCGAGCACCCCTTCGAGAAGGGGCTGGCAGTTGGGGGGTCGGCGACTCTTAAAACGGAGATCACCGGCCTTCTTGGTTTTCACACATTACGCGCCGCCTACAGCAATGCGCGCGGTGTCGATCTCGAAGATATCACCGACCTATCCCGGCCATCGGCGCGTGGCAGCATAGTGGCGACGAAGAAAGGATTTTGGTTCACTTCTTACGCCGTCCAGCAGAACTTCGTGCAAAGCCAACAGAATCCGGAGGTCGGGTGGGGTCTGTTCACGCTCGCGACCCTGTCAGACGGTAATCCCAGTCCTGTCAAATGGAGCGTCCTCGCTGGCCTCGGAGGGAACAATCTCTTGGCGGGCCGCGAGAACGACCGCTGGGGCACTGGTTTCTTCCACTTTGGGCTGACTGAGCCCTTGCTTGCCGGACTGGCCGCGCTGGACGTGAACCGACGCAGCGAAGGCGGGGTGGAAGGCTTCTACAACCTCGCGATTACGCCTTGGCTGCACCTGTCCGCAGATCTGCAAGTGATCGATCCCTGGAATCCGGGCAAATCACGAGCGGCTTATGCAGGGTTGCGCTTGCAAACGAAGTTCTAACCCATTCAATGCGGCTGTTTTCGCCTGCTGTTCATCGCGTTGACACTGTCACAGGCCGGCTAATTTGCTAAAGGGCCTTTGGACCAGCTCAGCAAAAGGATATTTAAACATAAATAGCGGCAACATCGGCAGCAGCGCAGCGATCACGACAGCGCTCGATTGACTTGATTGAGGCTGGAGCAACGAATGCGGCCGAAGACTCTGAGAGCAGGATTCGTTTCGGCTGACTTGGCGGCGTTCTTGGGGTGAAGACTGGTCGCTGACGAGCCTTAAGGAATAGCCGATCAAGATTGGCGCGAGGATCGTTAGCTATAGCCGCTATATTGCCTTCCAGATGGCTGTGGTCACCATTCCAAGAAATCTCTTCGCCGACCTCTTGCGGCCGATCGCCGAACTGCGGCCGCCGCTTGATCCAACGCCTGCGTGAAGTGTTCAGTCGTCATGCGTTCGAGCGAAACTCACGGGAGAGATGCGTCTTAAATCACCATCATCAGTTCGACAATTTCCGGCACGCTGAGGAACCTTATTGATCGCAGGGGGATTTAAATGTTCTGGCGGCGTCGCCAAAAGTAGAGCCAATTTCACGGTCCAATTCCCTGTCATCTGGGAAATGTCCGTTAGAGGGAGGAGATATGCGATGAGGACGATGATCGTTCACGGATTCGCAGCTGTGGCATTAAGCGCAGCGCTAGCAATAGGGGTCGGCACGCACGCTCAAGCCGCTGCCCCCGCGAACTATTCGCGAGCTTGCACGGAAGTTGTCGCGTCCGGCAGCTTTTCAGGCAGCTCAGTGGAGAAAGCGCTTTATGCCCGTCGTGCGGTGCGCCGCACCGCTCGCCGGACAGCCCGCCGCCATGGCTATTGAACCGCGAAGGTGACGGCCGCCGAGCGGTCACAAAACGAGTTTCGCGTGTATCAAGTGGCTGCAAGCGAGGGCCTGCAGCCACTCCCTAAAGTATCCAGGTTCGACTACATCGATGACGCCCTTTGGCCAGAACGAGGCTCTGGGGTAAGAGGCTCTGGGGTAAAATGCGCGACATATTTTGCTAAAAGGTCGGGTGGCGCACGGGGCGGGGATTTTGCGTTTACAAGGAAAACAGGTTTCGCCAAACGCGCAGAGTGTCATGAGGCAAATCTTTGACTTCGTGAAAACCACGGTGGTCGGTGGTGCTATCTTCTTGCTCCCCTTCGCTGCAGTCCTCCTCGTTGTCATCAAGGCGGGCAAAATGGCTGTTGATTCCGCGACGCCACTCGCGGAAAAGCTGCCAATTTCAAAAGGCGAGGCAGTTCTCGCCGTTTATGTCGTCGGGACTTTTTTGCTTGTGCTAGTGGCCTTCACCGCTGGGCTTTTCGTGCGTTCT
>PLUZ01000217.1 GCA_003162995.1 Methylocapsa sp.
TCGGTCAAGATCATCGGTCCGGATCTCAAGGTTCTTGAAGAGCTCTCCGAAAACGTCATGTCGCAAATGGATCAGGTCCAAGGGGTCGCCGATCTCGGGATATTCCACGTTCTTGGGCAGCCGAATCTGAATATCAAGGTGGATCGCGAGAAAGCCGCCCGCTTTGGCCTCAATACCGGCGATGTCACCGCTGTCGTCCAGGCCGCAATGGGCGGTGCAACCGCCACCACCGTGCTCGAGGGCGACCGCCAATTCAGCCTCGTCGTTCGTTTTTCTCCCAAATACCGCGACAGCTTCGAGGCGATAGGCAATATCAAGGTGGCGGGAGGTAATGGTGGCAACGCCTATATTCCGCTGAGTGAGATCGCGACCATCAGCTTGGACACGGGNNGTGCGCGGCCGCGACCTCGGCGGGACGGTCGCGGAAGCGCAAGCCAAAATCGCGCAGAATGTGAAGCTGCCGACCGGATATCGCATCATCTGGGCGGGCGAGTTCGAGGACCTTGAACATGCCAAGAAGCGGCTCGAGATCGTCGTGCCGATCAGCCTGGCATTGATCCTGGTGCTGCTGTACAGCCTGTTCAACTCGCTGCGCGACAGCCTTCTCGTCCTCGCCGGCATCCCCTTCGCGATCGCCGGCGGCATCGTTGCCCTTTACGTGTCCGGTCTGACGTTCAGCGTATCGGCCGCGATCGGCTTCGTGTCGCTGTTCGGCGTGTCGGTCATGAACGGCATCTTGTTGATCACCTATTTCAATCAGGTCCGGATGGCCGGTAGGGGACCGCTCGAGGCGATGTTCCACGCCGCCGAACAGCGGATGCGGCCGTTGCTGATGACGGCGCTGTCCGCCTGCATCGGTCTGTTGCCGGCCGCCATGTCGACCGGCATCGGCAGTCAGGTGCAGCGCCCCCTCGCCACCGTCGTCGTCGGCGGCATGCTGATCGGACCAATCGTCCTACTCGTGGTCACGCCAGCGCTGCAGATGTTGTTCCTCGGTAGCGATGACACGCCGCCACCGGAGGAGCCGGCCGAAGACCGGGAGGACGCATTGGATGACGCGTAAGCCACGGGTCGTCTGGCTGGCTTGGACTCCCGGGCAGGGGCTTGAAACCGCGCCCTTCGTCACGAGCAAAAGGAGGCCATCGTGAAGTTCCTGCTTCGCACACTCGCCGCAACGGCCCTCACGGTGTTGGCCGGCAATGTTTGCCTTGGCGCCACGGCCCGTTCCAGTCTGATCAGCAAGAAACAAGAAGCCGCGATCCGGCTGACGCACCCCCAGGCGCCGCGAGGCGGCCGCCACAACAGTGTGCCCAGAAACGGTGCTGCCCGCACGGCAACGGCCGCGGATGCGCAAAAAGCAAGCACAGGAGCAGGTGTAGGAACAGGGGCAGGGGCAGGAACAGGCGCGGGCGCTGCGGCCGTGACAACGAGAAACGCTTCGATCGTCAACGTCACGGCGGCCATCCCTGCCGTTCCCGCCGCCCCCACCGCCGCCTTGCGGGCGCCGGCTTTCAGCGTTAAGCCGCCGCCTGTCGCAGCGGTCCATGACGCGGTTATCAGCGGCATCGGCGTCAAACATGCCACGTCCACGCTCGCCGCACTTGGGGGTGCAACAACGGGCAGCAAGGGGACAGCCGTCGTCAACGGGACGAATGTGCGGCCCAAGAAGCATTGAGCCTCGGATTCTGAGGATCCCAAGCACTGCTTCTTGCGGTTGTCTATGGCTAAGGCTCGATCAGCCGGCAGCTTGTCGCCTTGATGGCGGCCTGGATCCGGGTGGCGACGCCGAGCTTGAGGCGCGCATTGTCGATGTGGAAATCGACGGTCCGCTTGGTGAGATCGAGAATTCGCGCGATCTCGGCGGAGGTTTTTCCGCGCGCGGCCCAGGTGAGCGTCTCGACTTCGCGCTCGCTCAAGTCGACCAGATTCGGCCAGCTATCGTTGCGCAGGGCACGCGCCAGGCGCATATTGACGATGGCGACGAGGACATCGAAATCAACGGGCTTTCTGACGAAGTCGTCGGCGCCGAGTTGCCGCCCTTTGAGCTCGTTCTCGCGGTCGGTGAGAGCCGTGAGGAACACGAATGGCATATAGCCGAAGCCAGGCGCGATCTCGGTCAGGCGCTCGAGCACGTCGAAGCCGGACATGAAAGGCAAGCTAATGTCGCACAGGACTATGTCCGGGGGCTGTCGCAGGATGGCGGCAAGGCCTTCTTGACCATTATGAGCGACGTCCACCGCGAATCCCTGCTCGACGAGCTCCTCGGCGATCAGCGCCGCGGTCTCGCGATCGTCTTCGATGCACAGGATCGTCTTACGTGCCTCCAACATCGTTCATCGACACCAAATGGGTAACCTGCCGCGGCGAGCGGCTTCGGGCATTACTCAGCTAGCGCTTCGCTGGCAAAAAACGGACCAAAAGCACGGGCGGACCAAGTGCTACCATCGGCGGGCCGGCCGGTTCAAATAAAATTGTTATATATGGATTTTCCGGTGGCGAGCCAGTCTGTGCTACGGCGCGGTTTGCGGCCTTGTACGGCCTATGACGGTGAACACTCGAGCATATCCCGAAAAAGTTGCTCGACTTTTTCGCTAAGGACATGCTCCAATTCTAGGAATTTGAGTGCTTCCTTTTCGATCACGTGAGCCCACGTAGAAGGCAAGCGCTCTAAGTTGAACTGTGCAGGTCGCCTCCTACGTCACGCCAGGATGTTCGTAAGGATGGTCTTTGCCAAGCAATCACAATCTCGAATACGCCGCCGCTCAACGGCCATTGGATGGCGGACAAAACCATGGTCCATTGTGATGAGGCAGCCAAGGTCGATCGCGTTCCACCTTGTTATGGTGTTCTTTTTCTTCTTTCTGCTGATCATTGTCCTCGGCCTGTTCAGCATCGGGCGGTTAAGTGATTTCAATCGGGTCTCGGCCGACGTCCGCGACCTTTGGCTCCCGAGCACCCGCTTCCTCGGCGATCTCAACAATTTCACGTCTGATTTCCGGGCCGCCGAAGGGACAAATCTGTTAGCGGCGAGTGCGACCGATTTCGAAGCGAACGAAAAGGAGTTGAACGGACTCGATCAATCAATCGCAGAAGCGGAGCGCGGCTACGAGCGCCTCAATCATTCTGCCCTGGAGACCGAGCTCTACGCACGCTTCCGCGACCGGTGGAATCGCTACCGGGAAATTGCGAACAGGATCGTGGCACGCTCACCTGCCGGCAGAAAGCCCGATGCAGTGCAGGCTTACATGACAAGCTCGCATGCGGCCTATGACGCCGCTAGCGATGCCTTGGCGCAGCTTACTGCGCGCAACGTCTCCAACGCGCTCGAGGCGAGCGAGCGCGCCAATCTGGCATACCAGCAGGCGCGCTGGTTGATAGGCGCCGCGATGGCGGCCGCCGGATTGATGATGATTGCCGCGCTTTTATATGTCAGGCGCTCGCTCTCCGCGCCGCTGCTGAGCCTTGCCGCTTGCATGCGACAGCTTGCCACAAATGACATGGACATCGGCATCCAAGGCACGGAACGCGGCGACGAGATCGGCGAGATGGCGCGGTCCGTCGTCGTGTTCAGGAACAACGCGATCGAGCTCGCCACCACTCAGAGCAGCTTGGCACATCAAGCTTCCATGCTCGAGGAGAAGCTGGTGCAGGAGCGCCGCCTTGCGCAGCTGCAAAGCAACTTCGTCTCGATGGTATCCCACGAATTCCGCACGCCATTGACGATCATTGACGGCCACGCCCAGCGCCTGGCAAAGATGAATGGCGCGGCCCGCCCCCACGAGATCACTCAGCGTTCGGGCAAAATCCGCGGCGCGGTGCTGCGCATGACCAGCCTGATTGACAGTTTGCTTGGTTCTACGCAGATCATCGACGGCGAGCTCTATTTCCATCCGACGAGCTTCGACATGCATGCGCTTCTGCACGANNTTTCAAGTGATGAGCAATCTCTTGTCAAACGCCATCAAATATTCGCCCGGCGGAGGGCTCATCAAAATTACGGTTTGGACCGAAGCGGAGCAGCTAGTCGTTTCCGTCCAGGATCACGGGATAGGGATTCCCGAAGCCGACCTCGATAGATTATTTTCGCGCTACTACCGTGGCAGCAATGTTTCCGGCATCGTCGGGACCGGGATCGGATTATACCTCGTCCGGATGGTGATCGAGCTTCATGGCGGCGATATCGCGGTCGAGAGCCGGGAGGGCGAGGGATCGCGGTTCACGGTCCGGCTGCCGGCCCATTCTCCTCGACGCTCTGACCGGGTGGACGCTCCCGGCGACATCGATGCACCAAAGTGACAATGCCTTATAATCAGACAAAATAGAATTACTCATCGCCTTGCTTGCCGAGTGCAGTTCCATGTGATGGGGCCGGTTCCGCCACGATCCTGGAGACGATGAGTTTGTCCACTCGATTCTGGTCCATGTCGACGATCTCAAACCGGAGGCCGTCACTGACAAATTGATCTTCGACCTGTGGCACGCGCCCTAAGCACATCATCGCAAAACCGCCCAGCGTCCGGTAAGCCTGTATGCCCTCGCCAGGTAGCTTGTAATTGAGTTTCATCGCCTCCCGAAACCGCTCGATTGAAATATTGCCGTCAACCAGCCACGATCCGTCTTCCCTTTGCACGATTTCGGGCTGCGACTCGTCTTCGACTGTCGCGACATCTCCAACCAACATCCCTATCACATTATTCATCGTCACCAGTCCCTGAATCTCGCCGTGTTCATCGATCACCAAAGCGAGATGCTGGCGGTGTTTCTTGAATGCTTCGAGCAATTCGATCACGGTCAGTGTTTCTGGCACGTATAGCGGCTTGACGGCATCGCTTGCGAAGTCGAGGGGCTTGAATGCAAGTGACGCATCCAGCACGGACTTTGCCCGAAGTACACCCACCACCTCGGCGAGCCCGCCCTTGCAGATGAGGAACCGCGAATGGCCGCTGCGCAACAGTTTCTGACGGTTGGTCTCGAAGGAGTCATTCAGATCGAAGTAGACGATATCCCCCCGAGGCGTCATCACGTTTCTGATCGATTGATTGTCGAGCTGGAAAATGCGGGACACCAGCGCCTGCTCGTGCTTCTCGAACACACCGGCTTCTGCTCCCTGCTGCATCAGCACGTTGATCTCTTCCTCGGTGACGGGAGGCTGCACCGATGCCCGCACTCCGAGCAGCCAAAGCACCAGATCGGTGACGAAACTCATCAGCCGCACCAGCGGGAAGGCGATTGCCGAGATAATTTCCATCGGCCGCGCCATGACGCTGGCGATGCCTTCCGGATTGAGGAGGGCCAACCGCTTGGGCACCAGCTCGCCGAGGATCAGCGAGAAAACGGCTATTCCCGTCACCGGCATCCAGAATGCCAGCCGGTCGGCGTAGGGCTGCAGCCATGCGATCCGAGACAGGCTCTCGGCGACCTCGTCGTGCAAGGTAGCTTCGCCCAAAGCGCCGCTAAGAATCGAGATAATTGTGATGCCAAACTGGACGGTCGAAAGAAAATGTGCGGGCTTGTTAGCGAGTGCGAGCGCCCTGCCGGCACCCATGCGGCCGCCCTCGCTCAACTGCTGCAAGCGTGCTTTGCGCGCCGACACAATTGCCATTTCCGACATCACGAAGACGCCGCTGAGGATGATCAGAATGGCAAGGACGATGATAGTCATGAGTCAGGAGAAGCTGTTCATGCGTTACAGTTACCTGGTTGTGGGTCTTGAGGTAAAGCATATAAATATTGGCCAGCGGATGGGAGCGTCTGTTGGCAATGTCCTTGCGCCCCTCGAAGCAGAACAAAAGCAGCGTTTAAAACCGGCTACGCAGGATCATTCGTCACCAAACCAAACGACCAGATCCAAATCGCATGTGGTGCTCTCCTCGCCGCGCAGAACCTCCAGAACGAATCGGCTGTTTCCTTCCGGCCGGAATACTCTCTAGCGATCAGCGGAGCTACGTATGCATCAGAACCGCTGCGATAGCCCTGTAAACACCTGCAGGTTTGGAGCTGCCTTGTTCAGCCCGAAATCGACGCCGCAATCGAGCTGAACATTATCCGTGACGGCATAGATCAAGGCTGTATCAAGGGTGTAGATCGGCGGCGTATTCACGTCCGTTCCAATCGACGAAAAGAATTCGATTGAGGCGCTCAAATTCTTGATACCCGGGAATGGATGGTTGAGGTTGATGAGGTTTATGAAATTGGGGTGCCTGCCGCTATCGTTGGCATTCTTCAGCACATCGACTTCGGTCATCAAGGTCAATCCGAAATCCTGAGGCAGTTTGAGCTGTAAAGGCGCAATCAGGCCGCCCTCGACGGCACCATTGCTGATGTTGAGGGTGCCGCTCGGAATCTTCACATAGGGGATTACCGCCAAGGCGGCGGAGCCACCGTCATTGCCGAAAAGATTGATCTTCGATTTGAGCAAGACGTCCCCAAAACCAAAACCCTTCGACACGACAGCGCCTGTTGCATTGCCGGCCGCCACAAGATTTTGATAGCCGTTGAATTGAAGCTCGAAATCCGCCCAATTGGTCAAACCCAATTTCCACACCGGATCGAAAGCCTGGTAGAGCTTCGTGGTAACGCCGCCGAAATTGGTGTTCGAATAGTTTAAGAGATCCGTTTCGTATTGGAAGTGCCCGGCGTCGACCGTGTAGGCGGAGTCGGCCTTCGGGGGCCGGTCGGGCGCGAAACTACGAAGCTGACTGTCGGGTGTCGGATCTAACAATGAATAGCCGCTTTTATCCGGTGCGGGTGCTGCTGCAGGCGCATCCATCGCCGGCTGCTCTGGCGAACTCGTCTGTGCTTGTTGGGCCCGGGCAACGTGATTAGCCATAGCACAAAAGAGAACAGCGCCGCAAAACACGCGAGCCAAGGAAGAGTTCTCGAGAATCGACACGAACACCCCTTCAGATGAGAGCCTCGCAATCGTCCAGCCGCCTACTTTGTACCAACACGGTTCTCTGCAAGCGTTTCCCCGCCACGCTTGCATCGCCGAATAGACTCACGCTTGTGACTTAACGAGGATGATCTTTTCAAATCGAAAGGCTCATCCTCGTCTGTTTGCTTCTATGTATGATCTTGACTGAAAAGTCTGCAACTTTTCGAAGACCATGCACTACGCTGCGCAGGCAAGCTTGACAGCGACCCCTGTGGCGAGAATGCGCTTGAGTCTCAGCCCAGTCCCTTCGATTGGAACGATACTGTCAGTTTCATAATCCAAGCCGATGATCGCGTCAGCGTCGATATCCTCCGCCTTGCGGATGAGTTCGTTCACAACGAGTTCACGCCAATTGTCTTGGAGTGGTGCGCCATTCGCGGCGTGCCAAGCGGAGACGGCCTTTATCTTACCGATCGTGTGGAGAACGCGGCCGCCCTCGATGACGTCGGTTGAACTGATACGCATGATCTTGCCTTCAAATTTACTCAATTCTTAGTGGCCGGAGGCTTCCCGAGGCTTGAATGGCCGCAAGAGGCATCCGTCGCGAAGGTACTTAGCCATGAGCGCCTTAAGAAACGAGATGGAACAAATACGCGCGGAATATAAATTCCATAAGTCCAAGCATTGACGAGGGAGATGCCCGGACCCACAAGCCCATTAAATAGACGTGGGCCGGACAGCTAGAATCTCATTCCGATTTCCTTCGTTTGAACCATTCCGTGACGCGCATGGCGCGTGCGGTGATCATACCTATGAGAATAGCGAAGAGAGCCGCTAACCCTTTTTCGTGAGGACGCCAAGAGCGTTTCCGTTCTCTCATTTCAGATACCCATATTCCTTGAGCCAGATTTCCAAGACATCGCAAATCAGCGCGCTTTTACTGCGCCCATTGTCTTGGGCCGCAAGGCAGACGGATTCTGTAAGTGGTGCCTTCGAGAAGCAACTGCAATTACGGACGATGTGACGGCCTGAGCAGATGCGCGGAATGCGGCGCGGCAGGGGTGGTGACGACCCGTAAAAGAGCCCCTGATCCGGCGATCTGGANNTACCAAGCCGAGATGCCACCGCCAACGGCCCCTCCCGATAAGCCACCAGCGGGAGTTCCAATGAGTAGAAGCGCTTCCTAATTGATTAGGTACTGAATAGAAAAACTCTATCGGAAGGCGCAGCCGGTGTCTGTGGCGTAAGTCCCATTCGGATGCAAAAAGCCCCTGGACAATCAGACCAGGGGCAGGTTGACCTAAAGAGAGGGCCGTGGGGATTTGGCGGCCCCTGCATATTTAGATATCGCTCCCGAGCTGCAGAAGTTCCGCTGGGGTCACAAAAAAATACGAGAGGAAGCTTAAACAGCTCATGCAA
>PLUZ01000127.1:0-11244 GCA_003162995.1 Methylocapsa sp.
GATCACCAACCCCAATCCAAACTTCGCAAACAATGAAGACGGCAAGGTCAATGCGATCATTCCGGACATCCCTACCGAGCTCCAACAATGCGCTTCGCCTGGCTTTTATTTTTCCGCCTCCACGCCTCAAGACATCACCAATGCCATGCAGGCTATTTTCGCGTAATCGCTTGCCGCCGCGCGGTTGACGCAATGATCCCGCTCCTTTCCGCATGATCTTTCTTGGCAAGCAAGTGTTTGCTTTCGCCTTAAGGTGATCTACGCTGTTGCATCGACCGCGCTTGTGGCTTTTCCGGCGATGTCGCGAACCGTGCTTCGCTGAGCAGAAATCCCGGCCCTGGGAGAGCGTGACAGGAGCGATGCGCAGGAGAAGACCGGAAACATAGGCTGTGTCATGGTTTTTATCATCGTGGCTCTCGCGGCTTTCGCGGCGGGCTTCATAAATGCCGTTGCCGGAGGCGGCTCCTTTCTCACCTTCCCGGCGCTCATCGCCGCCGGGCTGCCGCCAATTGACGCCAATGCGTCGAATACGGTCGCGCTGTTCCCGGGCCAGATCGCGACGGGCTACGCCGCGCGCGACGGTCTTGTGGCGGCGTCGGCGGACAGCCGCATCAACGTGCCTGTTCTCGCGGCGATTAGTCTGGTGGGCGGGTTTCTCGGCGGCATTTTGCTTCTCGTCACGCCTCAATCTGTTTTCAGCCGAATCGTCCCCTGGCTTATCCTGTTCGCGACGGCGATCTTCGCGGGCGGAATTTTTTTTCGGACCGGAGGAAAAAAATTCAGGCTGAATCAAACCGGGATCTTCGCGGTGCAAGGATTGGTCGCCATCTATGGCGGCTATTTCGGCGGCGGCGCTGGCATTCTCATGCTCTCCACGCTCACCCTTTTCGGGCTGCGCGACATTTGGCTCATGAACAGTCTAAAGATTCTTCTCGCGGTACTGATGAACGCGGCTGCGGTCGTCACTTTCATCGCCGCCGGTCTCGTTCATTGGCACTGGACGATCATCGTCGCGGTTGCCGCGATTGCGGGCGGTTATACCGGACTGCATGCGGCGCGGCGAGTGCCCGCGCAAATCGTCAAAGGCTTCGTTGTCGCGGTGGGCCTTGTGCTGACCATCTATTTCTTCATGAAACCGGCCTGACCGGAATGCATTTCCGGGTTTAGACGGTGTGTGGCGGAAAAATCAAACTCATGATGCGGCAGATCTATTTCGAAGGCCATGGCGGCCCGGACGTCATTAGGATAGGCGAGGCTCCGGTGCCGGAACCCGGGCCCGGCCAGGTCTTGATTGAAGTCGCCGCAGCGGGTGTCAATCGTCCCGATTGCCTGCAACGCGAAGGTGTCTATCCCCCGCCTGCGGGCGAGAGTGATGTTCCGGGTCTCGAGATTGCCGGCCGTGTTGTCGCCCATGGGGAAGGCGTGCGCACCCCTCGCATAGGCGACGAAGTTTGCGCTCTCGTCGGCTCCGGTGGTTACGCGGAATATGCGCTAGCCCATGCCGTGCTCTGTCTGCCGGTGCCGAAAATTCTGGGGGTTGTCGCTTCGGCGGGACTTCCGGAAAATTATTTCACGGTCTTCGACAATGTGTTTACACGCGGCAGGCTCGCACCCGGCGAGACCTTGCTCGTACATGGCGGATCGAGCGGCATTGGCTCGACCGCGATCCAGCTCGCCAAGCAGCACGGCGCACGGGTCATCGCCACCGCCGGTTCGAGTGTGAAATGTGCGTTTTGCAAGACGCTTGGAGCAGATTCCGCGATTGACTACAAAACCCAGGATTTTGTTGAAGAGGTGAGGAAGATCGCCGGCAAATATGGCGTCGATGTCGTGCTTGACATGGTTGGGGGGACTTATCTGCCAAGGAATCTGTCCGTTATGGCGGCGGAAGGCCGTCTGGTTCAGATCGGCTTCTTGCAATCGGCGATGGCCGAGAATTTCGATTTACGTCCAATCATGCTGCGCCGCCTGACCTTGACCGGCTCGACCTTGCGGGCGCGTACAGTCGCACAGAAAGCCGAGATCGCATCAGCTCTGCGCGGAAAAGTCTGGCCGCTCATCGAAAAGGGCTCGGTGAAGCCGCTGATCCACGCGACTTTCCCGCTCGAGCAGGCGCACCAGGCGCATGAAATGATGGAATCATCGGCGCACTTGGGAAAGATCCTGCTGGTCACTGGCAAATAATTCGCCTTACTCCGGTATCCCGACGTGCAGCGCCTTATTTCTTTCCATGATCTCATTGCGCATTTCCTTGCGCATCTTGCCTGCTTCGAAGAGCCGCCGTTCGATTTCCGTCTCGATCACAAGCGGGGGGACGACGCAAAGGGTGCCATCCTCCTTTTTCGCGACCATGGTGAAATAGCTTGAGTTGGTATGACGAACCTCTTGCGTTGTCAGGTTTTCGGCTATCACCTTGATCCCGATCTCCATCGAGGTCCGGCCCACATAGTTGACATTGGCCTTGAAGGTTACCAATTCGCCGACCTTGATAGGCTCCTTGAAGATCACCTGGTCGAGCGAGGCCGTCACCACGTAGTTCTTGCAGTATCTCGCGGCGCAGGCATAGGCCACTTGGTCGAGCAGCTTTAAAATTGACCCCCCGTGGATATGGCCGGAAAAATTGGCCATATCAGGGGTCATGAGAAAGGTCATGAACAGGGATTTTTCTTGTTTGCTCATGGGGCTTCTCAATTGCGGCGAAGACGGAATCGTTTCCGTATGAAATACACCATGCCGGGAATGATCCCAATACGCGCCGGCACCGTGCCGGTCGTCTCTTTATCTTGCATATATCGATAATTCGCCTATTTTCGACATATGGACAATGATGGTGCGATACGGGCCTTGTCTGCAGGGGCTCAGAAAACCCGTCTCGGTGTTTTTCGCCTTTTGGTCTCGCACGAGCCGGAGGGAATGCCCGCGGGCGAAATCGCAAGGCAGCTCGGTGTCGCGCATAATACGATGTCGGCGCATCTGGCCGGCTTGACACGGGCAGGTCTGACCCATGCGGAGCGGCACAGCCGCTCGATCACCTATCGCGCCGATGTTGCCGTGATCCGGCGCCTCGCGGCTTTTCTCGTTGAGGATTGCTGCGGCGGCGTGCCGGAGGCGTGTGAACCGGTCATGTCCGGTCGTGCAAGTTTCCAGTCAAAGATGGTCGCAGATGTCTGAACCCATCATCAATGTCTTATTTCTCTGCACCGGCAACAGTGCTCGCTCTATCCTTGCCGAAGCGATTTTGAATAAGGACGGGGCAGAGCGCTTCCACGCGTTCTCGGCGGGCAGCAAGCCAAAGGGCGTGGTCAACCCCTTGGCAATCAAGGTGCTTGAGGGCCGGGGCTATCCAACCGAGGGTCTGCGCTCGAAGAGCTTTGAAGAATTCACGGGCGCTGGCGCGCCTGCCATGGATTTTGTGTTTACTGTCTGCGACAACGCGGCGGGTGAAGCCTGTCCCGTCTGGCCGGGTCAGCCGATGACGGCGCATTGGGGCATTGAGGACCCGGCCGCCGTGCAAGGGACAGACATCCAGAAGGAATCGGCTTTCGATATGGCGTTTTATTACCTTGAAAGACGAATTTCCTTGTTTCGCAACTTACCGCTGAAAAGCCTCGACCAATTGGCGCTTGGCGCGCGGCTGCGCGGAATTGGTCAAACAGAGGGCGCGTCGAGACACCGCGCGGATGTGGCATGACGCCGATGGATGTGATCATCTACCACAACCCCCGCTGCGGCACGTCGCGCGTTGCGCTGGGCCTCATCCGCAACGCCGGCGTCGAGCCGCATGTCATCGAATATCTGAAAACCCCNNGAGCCGCAAATCATCGAATATTTGAAGACTTTTCCCACGCGTGCCATGCTGCTTCAGCTCGCGGCACGCATCGGCGTGCCGCTGCGTGATTTGCTGCGGGACAAGGAACCTATTTTTCGCGAATTGGGCCTAAAGGACAAAAATCTCTCAGACGATGCTTTGCTCGACGCGCTTGAAGCGCATCCCATCCTCCTCAACCGGCCGATCGTGGTCACGCCGAAAGGGGTCAGACTTTGCCGTCCCTCCGAACTCGTGATCGACCTTTTGCCGCCCCAGCGGGGCGAATTTTTTAAGGAAAACGGCGAGCGCATCGTTGATGAGCGCGGGCGCCGGGTCGCGAGCGCTTGACGAGGAACGGAATGTTCAACGTCAAACGCCGCCTTGCAGCACGCCGAACGCCAGACGCGGCGGGGAACACCGACGAATTAGCGGCGATAATCGCAAACGCTTACGGTTGAATAATAGGTGAAGCCGTAGTCGTCGACGATGGTCTTAGTGGTGAGAGAGCAAGGGTTATAAACGTAATAACTGGTGGAAGTGGCAGTCCCGCCAATGCCCGGGCCCCAGTATTGAAACTCATGTTGAAAGCCAGAAGACATATTCCCGTGTTGGATTTCCCAGGCTGCGGCCGGGGTGAATGTTGCGGCGACGCCCATACCAAGAGAGGCGACCAGTAAGCCGAATGCGATTGTTTTGCGAAAATTGATCATAAAATTTCTCCTGTCTCTGTGCCGATCTCGTCGGAACGGATAATAAGGGTAGAGGGGTGCGACGCTGTACGATTTCGCACCTTCGTCACATAACGCCCGTGAGGCGATCTTCATCGGCTTGCCAAAAAAATTTCCAAAAAGGTAACGCTACAGCATGACCCTGGAGCGCGCGGTCAAGCTTCAGTTTTGGGTGTGCCACGCTGGGTACGGGCCTCGCCACGATTGGAGCAGGGGGGGCGCCTTCGATCGATGGATCACACCGAACAGGCTGGCCACGCCCGAACCAGGGCATCCATCCCAAATATGTAAAACGCATTGTAAGACCAGAAGGGACGCCACAAATGGCGTAAGCCTTTTCGACCGGTTAGCCGAGCGCATAGAGAAACAGCTTTCCACGCAGGCGGCGCTAAAGTCTGGCACGATTACGAGGAGATCTTGACCCGTCAGCCAAAACCAACTAATTGCGTCAGGTCTCGATGCTTCTTAGGAATGTCGGGACTTTGCGGCGGGCTGGTCCCGCCGAAGACGCACCCGCGGCGCTTCCTTCTTTGAAATTCCTTCATGTGAAGAGATGAGCCTGTCGGCGTGGCCTTTATTCGAGGCCTCGCAGAGGAGGGCGCGTTCCTCCCCCTTAGCTTGCGGGAGGACGCGGTATTCGCGTGCCACGCTTTGAGCGTTGAGCACGTCCGTGTCCTTTTGCCGGCGCAACTTGCAAGAGGACACGCGATGACAAAGCGCGCGGAAGCCAAATATAAAATCGACCGCCGGATGGGCCAGAATATTTGGGGCCGTCCCAAAAGCCCCTTCAATCGGCGCGAATATGGGCCAGGCCAGCACGGCCAGCGCCGCAAGGGCAAGCTATCCGATTTCGGCACCCAACTTAAGGCCAAGCAAAAGCTTAAAGGCTACTATGGCAATATTTCGGAAAAGCAGTTCCGCAAATATTATGCCGAAGCGATCCGCATGAAGGGCGATAGTGGAGACAATCTGATCGGCCTTTTGGAACGCAGGCTCGATGCCGTGGTCTATCGCGCCAAATTCGTTCCGACCGTTTTTGCCGCGCGCCAATTCGTCAATCACGGCCATGTCAAGATCAATGGCCGCAGGGTAAATATTGCGTCTTATCTGGTGAAACCCGGCGATATGGTCGAGATCAAAGAAAGCTCGCGCCAGCTCATCCTCGTACTTGAGGCGGAACAACTCGCCGAACGCGATGTGCCGGATTATTACGAGGTCGATCAGACCAAGAAGACGGCGAAACTCAGCCGGATTCCCTTGCCGTCGGAAGTTCCCTATCCGGTGATGATGGAGCCTAATCTCGTGATCGAGTTCTATTCGCGGTAAACCGCGATTGTGCGGGGGAGCGTTTCCGTTTCACATAGTGATCATGTGATCGAACGGAAATCGCTTCCGTCCGCGCTGACTCCACGTGTGACGGACCCAGAACTACTGGAACATGGTCTTCAAATCGGTGATGCCCTTGCTGATGAGCTCGGCGCCAAATGCGCCTTGCGTCTCGCCTCTGAGCACCGTTTCCGCGGCTTTGATCGCAGCATCGGCGGCGGCGGCACGAACCTCCGTGGCCGCCTGGGTCTCCGCCACGCTGATTTTCTCCTCCGCCTGTTTGGTCCGGCGGTGAATAAATTCGGAGATGCGCGCATGCGCCTCGCTGGCGATACGTTCGGCTTCCGCATGCGCTTGCGCGACGACGGCCTCAGCCTCGGCAAGTGCTTCAGCGCCCCGCTTTTCGAAAGATGCGAGCAGGGCTTCGGCTTCCGTCCGCAACCGTGTCGCCTCGGCGAGTTCGGCCTCGATTCGTGACGCCCGGCCGTCCAGCGCAGAATTGATCTTTCTGTGCACGCCGAGATAAATCATCAGGCCCACGAAAATCGCGAAGCAGACGGCTACAATTAACTCCGGATCCAGCATCGAAACTCTCCAGCGTCAGGCCTTGATCGTGGTGATTGCCTTGGCAATGGCACCTTGGTCGGCGGGTTTGCCGGTGATGTGCTGAACGATTGCCGCCGCCGTTTCACCGGCAATCGCCTCAACGTGACCCATGGCCTTGGCCTTCATGGCAAGAACTTGCTCCTCGGAAGCAGCGAGTTTGGCATTGAGTTCCGCTTCGAGCGCAATCCGTTTTGCCTCGGTCTCCGCGTTGAGCTTTGCATGGGTTTCCTGGGCTAGCGCGAGCGCCTTGGCTTTCGCGTCGGCGATAGTTTTCTCATGCGCCGCGGCGGCTTCTTCGGCCTGCGCCCGGAGCGCATTTGCCGCGCTGATGTCCTTGGTGATGTTATGGGCACGTGTTTGCAGAATGTTTTCGACACGCGGCACGGCGATTTTCGACATCAAAAGATAGAGCAACCCGAAGCTCAACGTGAGCCAGATGAGCAACGGCGTAAAATTGGCCGGGTCGAATGGCGGAAAGGTGGTCTCTTCATGGCCGCTGCCGGTCGCGGTTGAGAGCGATGTGGGGTTGATCTCTGCCAAAGCTGTTCCAGGTGCAAGTTGGTTTTTTTCTAGGGCGCCGACGCGTCTTTCAAGACTCTTGAGAGCAGAAAGCAGGGGGGCTGACTCGCTCTGTGAGGGGGCATTCTGCGCAGCAAACGCCTTTTGGATCTCTTGGATCGCGGCAATGGTTGAATTTGTCAAGCGCGTGCTCTGGGCTATGGCGCTCTCGGTGGCGGCGACGCGATTAGCAAGCGCCGCTTCGGCGCTTTCGGCCGAATCTAAACGTTTGCCCAATGCGGTTGTGTGTTCTTTGAGAGGGGCGATGGCGGCGCTAGTGTAATCCAGAAACCCAAAGCCCAATACGATTATGAGGGCTGCGATCGCGCCGGCACAACTGGCGGCGACGAGCAGCCAAGTGAGCGGGGAGAGGTTCGTCGAAACAAGTTTGGCGGCCTTGGTGTCGAGATGAGGAGGTTTAGACCTGCTTGTCTCCTTCGCCGCCGCTATTGTCGCGCTCATTGCCTCACCCAATTTGTGCAGGATGTCGGCGAGGCGCTTGCCCTGCGCTAGCGCGATAGCTTCAAAACGGGCTTTAACATCGTTCACGGAACGATTCTCCTGGGCGAAGCGGGTGCGCCCGGAACGAGGGTCCGAGCGCACCGGAGTCCTTTGCTACTTGACCACGAAAAGCAGAAGAATAGCGACGAGGAGCGCGAAAATGCCCAAGCCTTCGGCAAGCGCGACGCCAATGAAAACGCGCCCGAACTGACCATCGGAAGCGGTGGGATTGCGTAGCGCACCCAAGAGAAAATTGCCGAAAATCAGTCCGACGCCAATCGCGGCGGCACCCGTGCCGATCGCGGCCAGACCTGCGCCTATAAATCTACCTGCTGCGGGATCCATTTTGCACTCCGTAACTTTGATGAAGGGCGACCGATCTGTTGTTCAAATATTTATTCAGTGGCCCGGATGAACTGCGTCGTTGAGATAGACGCAAGTGAGAATAGCGAAGACGTAAGCTTGCAGGACGGCCACGAGTAATTCGAAAGCCGTCAGCACGATGGTCATCGCAAAAGGCAGTGGCGCGAGAACCGAGAAAGCACCGGCGCCGAGCAAGCTCACGACGAAACCGCCCATCACCTTGAGAGTGATATGCCCGGCAAGCATGTTGGCGAAAAGACGAACCGAAAGGCTGACCGGACGGGAAAGAAACGAAATGATTTCAATCGGCACCAGAAGAGGCATGAGTGCAACAGGCACCCCCGAAGGCACGAACAGTTTTAGGAACCGCGTGCCGTTATGCAGGAGGCCATAGACAATGACGATGCCAATGACAAGGAGCGCAAGCGCCGCGGTCACCGTGATCTGGCTCGTCACCGAGAATGTATAAGGGACGAGTCCGATAAGGTTGCAAAACAACACGAACAGGAAAAGCGTGAAAACGAAGGGAAAGAAACGCATGCCGTCATGGCCGCCCGCCATGTGCACGGTGGATGCGACGAATTGGTAGGCCATCTCGGCCAGCGATTGCAGCCGGCTGGGGACAAGCGCCCGCGATTGCGTTCCAAGGAGCATGAGCGCGGCGGCCGAAAGAACGACAATCATCATGAAAAGAGAGGCATTGGTGAAAGAGGCGTCGATGCCGAAAGGATGCAGACTAACGATCGGTTTGATCACGAACTGATGGATCGGATCCATTGCGTTTTCTTCGGCCACGTCCTGTTTTCCCTGCCTCTATCGTTGTTTCAGAAAACTACACTAGGTTCTTGCTCTAGTACCGTTTTGGATTCTCTTTCAGCCTTGTGATCCAGGAGGCTTCATAGCTATGCGATATACGTTCCAAAATCCCGCCGCTGCTCCCATGAGGAGGAAGATAATAAGGAACGCCGGCGATGTGCCGGCGGCACGATCAATCCCCCAACCGATGCCGGCGCCGACAATAACCGCCGCTACGAACTCGCTCAGGATGCGGATCGCCAGACTCATCGCGGTTGCGGTCGCCCGCGCAGAGGCGCCGTCTTGCTCAGTCTTGGCCACGTCCGAAGACGTAGCCGCCTCGCGTTGCGCATCGAGCGCGTTGGACAATTTGTCGAGACGCGCTCTCAACCCCTCATCGTCGCGCTCGCGGCTTTCACCCAGGCGGCGTTCCTGTTCTGGCTTTTGTTGTTGTCGATTTTGGTCCTGCCGTCTCCCGCGCTCCGTCACACGCCGTGCTCCGTCGCTTGCCGTTTCCGCCCCGTCCCTAAGTCCACCCCGTAAAAGCACGTTACGAATATCTGTTCAACCGTTCCGTGCGGAAAGCAAGGAACGGCCAAAATTGAACGCGGCTTACTGCGAGTTGACGAAGTTGGATACCGGACAAGCGAGGCGCTTGTTAACGCGGCGCACCATAAGAGCGGCGCAGGCCTCTGTCAAGACCAAGGCCTCAACACGTAAATTATTGAAATATCATGGGAATATAACATTATAGGATTCTACTCGGCGAAACGTTTTGCCACGTTCAGCCAGCGTCGCGGAAGCGCTCGGCCTCTTCAAGATCGACGCCGACGAGCTGGCTCACGCCGCGTTCGGCCATGGTTACGCCAAACAGCCGGTTCATCCGCGCCATGGTGATCGGATTATGAGTCACGGTAATAAAGCGCGTCTCGGTTTTAGAGCACATCTTTTCGAGAAGATCGCAGAAACGTTCGACATTGGCGTCGTCGAGCGGCGCATCCACTTCGTCAAGAACGCAAACCGGCGCCGGATTGGTAAGAAAAATCGCGAAGATCAAAGACATCGCGGCAAGCGCCTGTTCGCCGCCGGACAAAAGCGTCATGACTTGCGGCCTTTTTCCTGGCGGACGCACGAGGATCTCAAGCCCGGCTTCGAGCGGGTCTTCGGATTCGAGCAATTGAAGCTCAGCCGAGCCGCCGCCGAAAAGAGTCGTGAATAGCTCCTTGAAATGCGCGTGGACGGCGTCGAACGCGGAAAGAAGTCTTTCCCTTCCCTCCTTGTTCAAACTGTGAATTGCCTGGCGCAGTCGCCGGATCGCTTCGGTCAGATCGGCATGCTCGGTGGAAAGATTGGTCTTGGATGCGAGGATTTCGTTTAACTCCTCCTCGGCCCGCAAGTTGACGCCGCCTAGCCGTTCGCGGTCGCTTTTCAAACCGTCGAGCCGTTTTTCGACCACCTCCACGGGCGGGAGCTCGTCCCTCGGTGCGACACGGGAGAGTTCGAAAAGTTCGGCCTCCGTGCAACCGAGCTCTGTCGCGATCATATGCGCGACCTCGCCACAGCGCGCCCGAGCGGCTTCAACCCGGGTTTCGCTGCGGGCTTTTTCTTCCCGCGCCGCGCTCATCGCTTCGAGGGCGCCGCGTGCTCCGCGATCCGCTTCGGCAAGACGCGTCTCTGCCGCCGCTCGCTTGTCGGCCGACTGTTTGCGTGCCTCCTCTGCCGCTTCGATCTGACGCATCAAAGTTTGGCGCGTGGAAACAAACATATCCGGCGATTCGGCAAGTCTCTGTAGCTCGAGTGTGGCTTCCTCGCGCCGCTCTTCCAAAGCGGCGATTTGGCCGCGCGCGCGATCACTGCGGGCAACCCATGACTGGCGTTCTTCCGCGATGCCGTGAAGACGTTTGGCGCGCGTCTCGGCGTCGCGGAGATGGGTTTGCAGTTCGGCGTTCGCTTCGGCAACGGCAACGCGGTCTTGGGCCGCCGCCGCGCGTGCCGAGTCGAGCCGCGCGGCGAGTTCCACCGGCGAATCAAGTTGGGCGAGCCCGGTCTCGGCTTGCGCGCACTTTTGGCCGGCTTCGCCGCATGTTCCGTTGAGGCGGATAACGGCCTCTTCGAGTGCCGAAAGACGCGCGGCCGTCTCCGTCTGGTATTTTTCGGCGGCGGCTTTATTTTCGCGCGCGACTTCCACTTCGCGCAATGCGTCCTTGTGCGCCTGCCGCGCTTCGCCCTCAGCGGCGGCGGCGGTGGAAAGCGCCGATTGCGCGTGCTCGGCAGCTGCTTTTAAGACGCTGGCAGCATCGCGCGCGGCTTCCGCTTCGATGGCGAGATCGCCAAGGCGGTTTTTTTCGGCAAGCCGCCGTGCCGCCGGAGTGGGCGCTTCGGCGGCTTGCGTGAAACCATCCCAGCGCCACAGATCGCCTTCCTTCGAGACGAGCCTCTGACCAGGTTTCAGCAGTGTCCGCAAGGCCGCGCCTTCCTCCCGCAGGACAACACCGATCTGGTTTAGCCGCCGCGTGAGAGGCGCTGGCGCCGTGACGCGCTTAGCGAGCGCTTCGATCT
>PLUZ01000127.1:11250-12997 GCA_003162995.1 Methylocapsa sp.
GTCACGGCGGGCCAGAAGCCGCCGGTCCCTGCATTCAGCAATTTCGATAGAGTGGCGATTTGCGTTTCGAGATTTTGCGCCTTCCGTTCGGCTTCGGCGAGCGGCCCCCGCGCTTTGAGCTCTGTCGCGCGGGCCTCGGTGTGGCGGGCCTCGGAGAGGGCAAGCTCTTCGTCGCGCACTTTCGCCGCCGCAATAGCCGCGTCGAGCGCCGCCTGCAATCCGCCAAGGTCGGCACCCGCTGGCACTTCCGAAAGAAGCGCGTCGCGCTCCCGGATCACCTTTTCAATTTCGGCCTGGAGCCGTGCGAGCCGCGCCGTCTCTTCCCGCAGCGCCGCCGTGAGCGACGCGCGCCGAGCCTCGATCCCGGATCGTGTGTCTTGCGCCTCTGCGAACGCTTTTTCGGTAACGGCGAGGGCCGCTTCGGCCTCCACGAGCCGGCCACGCGCGGCTGCAATCTCAGCTTCGGCTGCGCCTGTGCTCGTGAGCTCGTTTGCTTCCGCTTCAAGCCGCGTCAGCACGGAAAGCGCGTCCTCGATCAGCGCGGTTTCGCGGGTGATATCGCTTGCTGTTTGCGCGATCCTGCGCTCTAGCTCGGCAGTGCGGCTTTTTGCCCGCCTTTCTTCTCCATCGAGAGTCTCCCGGGCAAGGACGAGCCGTTGCAGCTCGCTGCCAACTTCGGCTTCGATGCCGCGCAGCTGCGGCAGCTCATGCGCGGCGATCGCTTGCAGCCGGGCGGTCTCGGCCTGGGCCCTGGTTTTTTCCGCGACGTCGCGCAGGCTGGCTTCGAGCTTCGATTCGGCCGATTGAAGTGCCGTTGCCGCCTCTGCCTGATGAATGATGGCAAGCAGGGCCTCGTTGCGCCTGATCTCGGCCGCGAGTCCCCGGTAGCGGGCCGCCTGGCGCGCCTGCTTCTTGAGACCCTCGGCTTGGGTATCGATCTGCTGCAAAATGTCGTCGAGGCGCGTGAGATTGTCCTCCGCTGCCTTAAGACGCAGCTCGGCTTCGTGACGGCGGGAATGCAACCCAGCAATGCCCGCGGCCTCTTCAAGGATACGGCGGCGCTCCTGCGGTTTGGCGGCAATGATCTCGCCGATCTGGCCCTGCCGCACCATCGCCGTCGATCGCGCGCCGGTCGATGCGTCAGCGAACAGCAATTGCACATCGCGGGCGCGCACCTCGCGTCCATTGACCCGGTAGGTTGAGCCCGCCTCGCGCTCGATGCGCCGGCAAACCTCGATGACCTCTCCATCGTTAAAGCTGGCTGGCGCCGNNTCCATGCCGGACGCGCGCATATTTTTCGACGAACTCTCGCCCATCACCCAGCGCAGCGCTTCGACGAGATTCGATTTGCCGCAGCCGTTCGGCCCGACAATGCCGGTCAACCCCGGCTCGATTAAAAACTCAGCCGGGTCGACAAAGGTCTTGAAGCCCGCGATACGCAGCTTGGTGAGTTTCATGGCGCGGCCCTATTGGCGCGAGCGCGACTTTGGATCATTAGCCTATTATTCGACAAAGCTTCTTAGCTTTTGGTTAACCAATCGCGCCAGGCGGCCCTGGTGGACCAAATGCCGCATGATTCGCAAGCTTTGATTACGGCGCGAAGTCTTTGGCGAGCGCAAGGTTTTGCATTGATTTTTCTGTGAAAACCGCGAAGCTCAGGGTGATCGGCGCGGGCCCCCAGCCGAAAGAGCGGGGATTAAAGGCCCAATCTTTGGCGCCTTCTTCTTACTCGACTTGCAGGAGCAGG
>PLUZ01000127.1:13079-13293 GCA_003162995.1 Methylocapsa sp.
AATTTCTCCATGCGGGGAACGATGACCGGCTCCAAAGCCAAGGAATTCAGACGGGAGTGGTCTTTCAATTGATCGATGGCTTCTTTGAGAAGCGTCCGCGCGTCGGGATCGCGAACGAACAGCCGCCTGTCCTTGATCTTGATATTATGGTCGAAAACGGCGTCGGCCGTGGCATTCACATCGGCGACAAATCCGTGCTGGTCGATTGCGATCG
>PLUZ01000369.1 GCA_003162995.1 Methylocapsa sp.
GCGGCGAAAGTTTGTCGCTTTCCAGGGAGGGGAGTTGGCTTTCGGGTGACCGAGGCGTTCTGGGGTGATGGGTTGGTGTGGTTGCGCCGTGCCGCGGGAATGGTAGACGCCGTTGCGCAGGCGGACGTGAGCGCTGGCAAGGCTCTGCTCAGACCGCGTTATTGTCAGCAAAGAAACTGTCAGCGGGTGGGCATCGAGCAGTGTCAATCCAGGACTGAAGCGGAACCGCGTCGCGCAAGGGACAGAGGATAGTGTCCGCCTCGCCCATATTGATGTAGACGTGCGGGTGGTCCTGCGGTGGGGACTCGCCGATACACATGAATTCCTTCACCCCGATGCAGATTTCCGGCACGCCGCGGTCGTTCCTGAACTTCGGATAGCCGCCGCCGGACATCGACTCAGACCTTTGTGATTGGTGGGGATCTGGACAATCCCCTGCCCCCGTTAGGGGTCGGGTTGTTTTCGGTGAGCATGATGTCCTCGTTGTCAGTTGTCACCCGAACCGCTCCAGCAAGCGAAGACGGCGTTCAGCTCGGCGGCGTGAAACGTCCTCGCGTCCTGCCCGTCCGGATCGCCCGCGAACCGGCCGAGACGTCGGGCGCAATCAAAGAACCCGGGCCCCGGCAGGCCGCCGCGCGCCTTGCTGATGGCGAGCGCCGCGATGAACGGGCGGTCCGCCGCCGCGTCCTCCTCCATTAGACGCTCCAGGGCTTCCGTCACCCGATGGATGGAATGGGGCGGCAATATCTGAAGAGCGTTCGCCAGCTCCTGGTAGGTAAGGAGGATTCGGCGCTTCGCGACGCTTTCGAGAAATGCACGCGCCCTTGCATGCGTCAGCACTCGATTGTCCTCTCCGAAAGTTCGGTATCGTCCGCGGCAACGGTCACGAGACTCGCTTCTTGCCTTTTGCATTTAGGCATCCTGGGCATCCGGAACCCAAACGAACAATTCTCGCTTCACCTGATCCAAGATGCGCAACCCGTCCGGTTTTTGTGGCATGTCCAGCGTGTCGAAGAGCGACTTCGCTTTCACCGTTGCAGCGTCGAGATTGTCGGCGCCTATCGAAATCCGATCCAATGTCGTGTGCGCCTCGTCGCTCGGCCTAACGCGAAAGAACTCGATGGTAAAATTCATCACGAGACTGCTCTTTGCATTGCGCCAAGCATACCACGGCAACGGGAGGCTTAGGGTGTCTATCTAGTCGGCCATAGACTTCGTCGTCTGTGCACGGCCGCCGACAATCGCAGAGGAGGTGAGGTTGACGAATAAGGTTTTGTGGCAACTTGCCCAAAAACGCCACGAGCTTAACTGCTAATTCTTCCTGAGCTCACCTATCGAGCCGATCAGGCTTCGCGCGGCTAAGGCGGTCGTTGGGTTCACGCTTACCGGCGACGCAAGGGCGAAATCTGCGGCGACGCGGCATTGCTGGCTCTTCTCTATTCGGCCGATTGAAGTCAAGCGCTTTCAGGCTATCTGCGATTGCGATGTTTGCTGTCACTCGCGGATCCTCTCTTCTCTTCGGGATCGGCTCGAGAATATGCAAAGTCGTGGGGTTCATCATGCTGCGAGCCGCACGGCGTGATTCTTATTGTCTGTTTGGAAATCTGGATATAGCCTCTTGAATGAGCCGCAGAGCGTTTTGTTGAGAACTGCGACGCGGACGTCGAGGAAGGGCTGCACGGTCCACCTGTTCCACCGCATCTGCTGCTTCTTGATCATGCGTTTCGACAAGATCTCGTTGACCGCGCTTTCTACGAAAGCGGTTGAAATAGGAAGGCCCTCGTGGCGCCGCCGTCCATAGTTCACCAGAGCGAGACGGTTTGCATGAAGGTATTCGATCAGGTCGTTGACGTGTCGCCGAACTGCGTCCGCGCCCCGTACGTCACGAACGTGCGCGGCGTCAAGCCAATGCGCCAGATGCGCCAAGCGCCAGAGACAGACGCTCGAACGACCGTGCCAAAGCTTCCACTTGGCGCTGTCGAGATCGCGGATTGGATGGCTGCGGAGACAGGCACTGGATGCGCCGGCGCCCAGTCCGCGCGCCGCCTGCAGGGTGTGTTCAAAACGCATGGTGATATGAAACCAGTCGAGAACGAATGTCGCCTCCGGCATAACTTGACGTTGCAACTTCCACAGTCCGGAATCGCCATCGCAGAGCACTGTCGCTGGAGTGCCGAGGCGAACGCCGGCGCTCACAATCGCGTCGGCAAATTCGCTCGCCGAATTGCCGTTACGGGCAAAGGCAAAGCGATATTGCGATCCATCGAGATTGAGCACCTTGCCAGCTATTACTTCGAAATTGCGTTCGGGGCGACGATGACGGCTGCGCAGGTAGCCGCCGTCGAGCCCGATCACGGCCGCAGGAGTCACGGTGTCGATTTCTGGATCTGCGCCTCCTCGCGATACGCTCGCCGACGCGTCGGGTTCGATTGCGCACAGTGCCGGCGTTTACTGCGCCGCCAACGGGCAGCAACTCAGCAAGCAGCTCGGCGACTTTCGCAAAAGGCGCAAGCGCGGCGAACTNNCTTCAAGCGTCAACGCCGAAAAGCTGCTCGATTCCTCAGAGACGTCACGACATTGGCAACGGACAAGCCGCCGCACCCGAAGCGGCACATGGCCGAACAGAGACCGAAAGGTCATCTGCCTGTATCCCTTGCTCGCAAGCATCGCCCCGGAATACGCGCAGCAACGAAATCGCTCCCCCATCGTCGACGCTTGCGCGCGGACCATCTCGGTCTGGATAGCCGCGGTAAGTTGTTTTCCCTCAACCAATGTCAGACCCAGTGTTTCGGAAACGGCCCAATCTTCTCTTTCGATCCGAGCCACTTCGA
>PLUZ01000063.1 GCA_003162995.1 Methylocapsa sp.
GCCTCCAGTTCGCGCTGCTCACGGGTCATGTCGTCCCTGCGATTGCTTTGCCAGTGAAGGTACTCATGCGCTTATGTAGTGCTCAACATAAGGACACTTATGTTGCGTCGGAAGTTATGTTGCGTAGAGGGCTTCTTCCCGGTGGTCATGCAGGTTGAAGCCCTTCGTACACAACATAACGTGTGCTATAAGGAGCGCAGGAAGGCAAGGAGCGATGGGTCGTCCCTCCAGTGATTTTCGGTGGTTGGCCTTGTGTAAAGTGCGTTGGAGTGGGCGAGCACTTCCGCCTTCCGCTGGAGGTCGACTTCGGCATAGATGTTGGTTGTGTCGATGGAGACATGGCCGAGCCAGGCGCGGATGGTGTTGATGTCAACGCCGGCCCTCAGCAGGTGCACCGCAGTCGTGTGGCGGATCGTGTGGGGACTGATACGCTTGCCGATTAATGACGGCGACGATCTGGTAGCCAGCTTTGCACAGTGGGTGACGAGACGGTGGACACCAAATCGGGTCATCGGCTGGCTTGTGCGGCCAAGAAAGACCGGCTCGTTTCGTCCACGCCCCCTGATCATGGCCGACAGCAACGACGATGTCCGCGGCCAAAGCGGGCACATTCGAAGCTTGTTGCCCTTGCCGAGGATGCGCACTGACGGCGACGTTCCGAGCTGAAGATCGCTAACGACAAGTTTTGCCGCCTCGTCGGCGCGGGCGCCGCTGTTGTACAGAAAGAGCAGAAGGGCGTGATCTCGGGCACCGAGGGCGGTGCGTTGATCGGGCTGATTGAGCAAGGCGTCGATCTCAGCCTTTTCCAGGTAGCCGATTAAAGTCTTTGCCGTCTTTTTGAACGGGATGAAGCGAACTTCGGTGCACCAAGCGAGGTGAACTGGAGAGCGCGCGCCAATAAAGCGGGCCAAGGAATGAATGGTGGCCAGCCGCTGATTGCGGGTCGATCCGCTGCAACGTCGGTCGGTCTCAATGTGCTCGAGAAAGCGGCGAACAATCGTCGGTGTCAGATCCTCCACAGCCATCTGATCGATGGCGCGGCGGGCCTGGGCGCCGGCGAAAGGCAGCAACAACGTCAGCGTGTCGCGGTAGCTGGCCTGGGTGTTGCGGGAGAGATTGCGCTCGGCCACCAGATGCTCCAGCAGGAACCGACGAACCCACGGGCCCAGAAGGCATTCATTCTTCATGGTCGGCCCCCATTGCGTACTGGGAAAAGCGCTGGCTCGCCGCTTGGAGCAGATCCGGCGTCATTTGAAGGTAGCGTTGGGTCGATCGGATATCGAGGTGACCCAGGTACGTGGCGAGCTGTGGAAGCAATCGCTGAACGTCCTGGCCGGAGCGATACCATGCGAGCACCCGATGCACGGCCGATGTGTGACGAATGTCATGCAGCCGTGGGGGGCGTGGTTCGCCGATGGGGCAATTGATTCCGGCGGCTCGGCGGACATGCTGGAACCACGAAATGACCCGGGTATAGCTCCAGGGTCGGCCATCGCGCGTCGTGAATAGCGGGGATGCATCGCCAGCCGGCAACGGGAGCAGACGACGCGGTTCGATATGCGCAGCCAGTTCCAGGGTGAGCTTTGACCCGATCGGAACGAGTCGTGTCTTGAAAAACTTGGTGTCGCGAACAGTGATAACTTGGCCGGGCAGATCGACGTCCTGCAAGGCTAAGCCGAGTGCCTCGCCAATGCGCATGCCACTTCCGTACAACAGCAACAGGAGCGTACGGTAAATTGTCGGCACGTGCGGGCTGTGCCCAATTTGCAAGACCGATGTGGATTCCAGTAATCGACGGAGTTCCTCCGTGGAATAGACATAAGGCGTCTGTTGCGGCGGCAGCTTCGGAAAAATCTTCGGCAAAGGTGAATTACCGACGTATCCGCGGCTTACGGCAAATCTATAAAGGCCGGTCAAGACCCTGTACTTCAGCATCCATGTCGCGCTGAGAGTTCCTTTCCCATGGAGGAACTCAGCTACTGCCTCAGGTGTGACCTCGTCGATGTTGGGATTGCCAATCATCCGGCTGAACTGACGGAGTATCTGCCCGGCAGACTCGAAGCGCATTCCCAGTGACCTTTGTCGGATCAGGTAGGCATCGACCACGTCGGCGACCTTCATTGGAGCTCTCCCAGGTCGAAAGCACCGACCTCGCGGAGCGCCGCTATGTTTACCTTGGCGTAGGTACTGGTCGCCGACGTACTGCGGTGTCCCAAATGATCACCGATCTCCTTGAGCGGCAGGCCAGCGGCGAGGAGGCGTGTCGCACAGGCATGGCGAAGGGCGTGCCCGCCCTGGTGAGCGGCCTCGATTCCGAGGGCGACAAATCTACGATTGGCGACATCGTAGATGCTCCCCGCCTTCATCGGCCGACGGGGAGCTTGGATGCAGAGGAAGACTTCCGGGCAGGACGACGGTGGCCGCACCGTATCGATGTAGCGGGCCAGGCCCTCGGCGACGGATTGGATCAGTGGATAGATCTGGGGTTGTCTGCGCTTCAGGCGAAATAGCCGAAGAGTCCGCCCGGGCCAGTCAATCTGGTCGAGCCGCAATGCCACAACTTCGCCACTGCGCATCCCGTAAATCGCAAGCAGCATGAGGATCGCGCGATCACGGATGTCCCTGGGCTTGTCAGTATCGGCATCGGCCAACATGCGCTGAACGTCGGACCAATCGGGGGCATATGGCAGAGATTCCTGTTGGTAGAGCCGTGGTCGGCAAATCGCCGCCGATAGGCGATCCGTGCACATTCCCTGCGTCGCCGCATAGCGCAGAAATCCTCGCAAGGCTGACGCCGTATTGGCTACCGAGATGCGGGACCATCGACCCGTTCCCTGAGTTGCAAAATAGTCGTCGACATCTGAGGCCTGTAGATCAGCGAGTTGGCGATTCGTTTGCTCGCACCAACGCAGGAACCTGCCGGCCTTGCGGCCCCATTGCTCCACCGTCGAGGGGGTGAACCCGCGCTCATCGCGCATACATGCGACGTACTGGTCGAGTTGGTCCTGGTACTGAAACACCGCGGTCGGTTCGCGCCACCAACCGAGAAATCGTAGCCATGGCCGCCCGATATCGACCACTCTCCGCGCGGCGGTGACCGCTCTGTGAAGCTTTTGCCGTTCAAGGGCAATCCGCCAAAGTACTTCCATGCCGATGCCCTGGCGGGCATCCGGGCCGAGCCGATCGGCGATCCACAAGAGCTCGTTGCGTTTGACTTTTACGACCGCGGGAGCCGCGCCATGTTCTGCACAGTGGCGGAGGTAACGTTTGCGTTCATCGCCGAATGGCGCGTCATCACGTCGGTGATCGGTGGACTGACCGGAACAAGGGGACTGATCCATAGCGAACCTCCAAGAGAATAAGGTCCGCCAGCCCAGATGCCGGATTATGTTGCGTCAAGACTTCCCAACCCGCCCCGCCGCCTGCCAGGCCAACCCGCCTCGCAACATAATTTTGGCCGCAACATATCTCGAAATATGTTGGCCATGACATATTTCGAGGTTTTGCGAACTCTATCGCGCCTTTGAATTCCGGCTGCCGGTCACGATGCGACAGACGCATGTGGCCGGCGAAAGGCTTTTCCTCGATTATGCGGGCGACGGCGTGCCGGTCGTCATCGACCGGCTGACCGGGGAAATCCGCATGGCGCAAATCTTCGTCGCCGTGCTCGGCGCCTCGAGCTTTACGTATGCGAGAGCGACCTGGACGCAGACGCTCGCCGATTGGATCGACGCCCATACCCATGCCTTTGCGGCGATCGGTGGCGTTCCCCATCTTCTCGTTCCGGACAACACCAAGGCGGCGGTCATCAAGGCCTGTCTTTATGATCCTCTCGTCAATCGCACCTATGCCGAAATGGCGGCGCATTACGATACTGCCATTTTGCCGGCGAGGCCGAGGCGTCCGAGGGACAAGGCAAAAGTTGAGCAGGCAGTGCTCATTGTCGAGAGATGGCTTCTCGGGCGGCTTCGTCACCGGACTTTTTACAGCCTGGCCGATGTCAACGCGGCGATCGGCGAACTGTTGGCGCTTCTCAATGAAGAGCGTCCGATCCGGCGGCTCGGCACGACGCGCCGGCAATTGCTCGAAGAGATCGATCGCCCGGCGCTGAAGCCTTTGCCGATCGAGCCTTACGAGTTCTGTGAATGGCGCGCCTGCCGCGTCGGCATCGATTATCACGTCGAGGCCGACGCCCATTACTACAGCGTGCACCACCGCTTTGCCCGCACCGACGTCGACGTGCGGCTGACCGCCAGGACGGTCGAGGTCTATCTCAAAGGCGAGAGGATCGCCGCGCATATGCGCGCAAGCGGCAACCGCAAGCATACGACCGTGACGGAGCATATGCCCTCTAGTCATCGCCGCTACGCCAGCTGGACGATCGACCGCATTCGCCAAGCCGCGCGCGTGATCGGCCCGGCGACGACGGCGCTGTGCGAACTAATCCTGGAGCAGAGGCCGCATCCCGAGCAGGGCTTTCGCGCCTGTCTCGGCATCGTCCGGCTCGCCGGACCCTATGGGGCCGACCGCCTCGAAACGGCGGCGGAACGCGCCATCGAGATCGGCGCGCGCACCTATGGCTCGGTCAAATCCATCCTCGCCAACAATCTCGATCGTCGTCCCGCACAAAAGCGCGCCGCGGACGGAACGCCGATCCTGCACGCCAATATCCGTGGGCCGCGCTACTATAATTAGGAGATGCGATCTTGCTCAATCATCCAACTCTCGACCAACTCCACACCCTCGGCCTTTACGGCATGGCCAAGGCCTACGCCGAAATAAGGGCTTCCGGGGAGGCGGAAGGCCTCGGCCATCCTGAATGGCTGGGACTTCTTCTCGACCGCGAGGCGTCATGGCGCCGCGACAAACGCTTCACTGCCAGATTGCGCTACGCCAAACTGCGCCAGCAGGCCTCTATTGAGGACGTAGATTATCGCAGTCCGCGCGGCCTCGACCGTGCACTCTTCCATAAGCTCGCCGAAGGCGAATGGATAGACGCCCACGATAATTTGGCGCTCACCGGTCCGACCGGCACCGGCAAGAGCTGGCTGGCGTC
Organism: Methylocapsa sp.; assembly: GCA_003162995.1. GTDB lineage: Bacteria > Pseudomonadota > Alphaproteobacteria > Rhizobiales > Beijerinckiaceae > Methylocapsa. The sequence goes on from PLUZ01000063.1 coordinate 5,057, forward strand.
AGCGCTCGGCCACAAAGCCTGCCGCGACAATCGGTCGGTGCTCTACCACCGCGTGCCCAAGCTCTTCGAAGATCTCGCCCTGGCGCGCGGCGACGGGCGCCACCCGCGCATTCTGCGCAGTCTCGGGCGCGCCGATCTGCTCATCCTTGATGATTGGGGACTGGAGCCGCTCGACGCCGCCGCCCGCCACGACCTCCTCGAAATCCTCGAGGAACGATACGGCCGCCGCTCAACCGTCATCACGTCGCAACTTCCCGTGGACCGCTGGCACGAGATTATAGGCGATCCAACTTATGCCGATGCCATCCTGGACCGCCTCGTTCACAACGCCCATCGGATCGAACTCGCCGGCGAAAGCATGCGCCGGACCCGAGGAAAGCAGAACCAAAAGGCTT
>PLUZ01000537.1 GCA_003162995.1 Methylocapsa sp.
GCGGCGGGCAGGACAATTGGCTCTTGCTGGTCGCCCGAATAATTCTCGCGGAAATCCACCGCGTCCTCATCGATGCCTTCGAGCAGAAGCCGCGCGACATCGGTCATCCGCGCTTCGGTGTAGCGATAGGCGGCGGCGCCATCGCCGTCGATATTGCCAAAATTGCCCTGGCCATCGATGAGCGGATAGCGCGAGGAAAAATCCTGGGCGAGGCGCACCAAAGCGTCATAGATCGCCTGATCGCCATGCGGATGGAANNGACAAAGCATATTGGAAGTAGCGCTCTTCGAGCGCCTCGCGCAGATTGACGTCTTCGGCTCTCCCGCTTGGCGGCGGCGGCGTGATGTGTTTTCCCATGGGACGAGGCCTAAACGACAGCCTGCCGGGAATCAAGTTCCGTTTTTGTTCTCGTCAGGTTTATGCACGCAAATGATGCATGCATGGGAATGCCGCTTCGAACCAGATGCACTGCGACGCCGTGCCAATTAAACACCTGGGCTGGCAAGCGGCCTGCCATTGATGAATCGCTATTGCTTCGATGGAAGCGCGACGAGGTTCCACCTACGCGTCACCGGCATATCCGGGTTCGCCAACGTTTTTCGCCCTTAGCCGTTGCACTGCTTCCTTAACGAGCGGATCGAGCCCCTCGCCGCCTTCGCTCAAATGATGGACGATTTTCTTGCGCATGCTGAGCGCCCAGAACCTCGTGAGATGATTGGCGATCCCGGCGACCGCCGTTTCATGCTCCTGGGGCGCGAAGAATTTGCCAATCTGGTTCGCCATATAAATCAGTTTCTTAGGCGAGGAAGTGTCATGCGACATGATGCTGGGCTCGATCGATGATGCGTTGATGATGTGTGAAGACTTCGAAATCCTGGCCGCGCGCGATCGCCACAAGCGTGATGCCGCAGGCCTCCGCAAGACGAATCCCGGCCGCTGTCGGCACCGACACGGCGGCGACGACCGGCGCACCGAGCCGTGCCGATTTTTGAATTAGTTCGATCGAGACCCTGCTCGTGAGAAGCACGATGCCATGCGCAGCCGGCTCCCCGCCCCGCGCGAGCGCGCCGATGAGTTTGTCGAGCGCATTGTGGCGGCCGACATCCTCCCGCACGGCGATGAGGCCCCGCCCCGGCACCCAAAAGCCAGCGGCGTGAACGGCACGGGTTTCGCTATTGAGTCTTTGTCCGGCCGACAGCGAAGCCATGGCCTCGACGATCGCCTCGGAATTGAAGCGGCTCGCATTGACGACGACGGGCGTCGGCCGCGCCGCTTCCTCGAGGCTTTCGATGCCGCAGAGTCCGCAGCCCGTCGGCCCCGCCATACTGCGGCGGCGGGCAGCATAGGTTTTCGCACGGTCCTCAGGCAACCAGGCCCTGAGTTCGATGCCGAGTGGTGACGTGACAATGTCGAGGCTGGCAATTTCGCCGGGGCCCTCGATCAGCCCCTCTGTAAGCGCGAAACCAACCGCGAAATCCTCCAAATCGGAAGGCGTCGCCATCATCACGGCATGAGTCGTTCCGTTGAAGGTGAAAGCGATCGCCGTCTCTTCCGGCACCGCGCGAACCGAAGCGGATACCTCGCCGCTCCGCCAGGCGAGGCAAGGAACGCTGTGTGACGGCGGCGGCGGCTTGTTGCTGCCGTCGCCCAAGAGATCTTCACTCATTCCGCGGCTTCGGCTGCCTCGCCGATGCGGCGGCTTTGCTCGGCCTGTTCGCGATACCGCTCCTGCCAGTCGGTCGGCCCGTTCGAGCGCGAAATCTGCACGGCCGTGACCTTGAATTCCGGACAATTGGTCGCCCAATCGGAGAAATCTGTGGTGACGACATTGGCCTGGGTGGAAGGGTGATGGAAGGTCGTGTAGACGACGCCCGGCGCAACACGATCGGTGACGAGCGCCCGCAGGGTCGTCTCCCCGGCGCGGCTTGCAACTTTCACCCAATCGCCCTCATTGACGCCGCGTTGCTCGGCATCATGCGGATGGATTTCGAGGCGGTCCTCATCGTGCCAGGCGACATTCGCGGTGCGGCGCGTTTGTGCTCCGACATTATAATGGCTGAGGATGCGCCCGGTCGTGAGCAGGAGGGGATAACGCGGCCCGGTTCTCTCGTCGGTCGGCACATATTCGGTGAGGACGAACTTGCCCTTGCCTTTCTTGAAGCCGCCGATATGCATGATCGGCGTGCCTTCCGGGGCCTTCTCATTGCAGGGCCATTGGACCGAGCCAACTTTATCAAGCTTAGCGAAGGAGACGCCCGCGAAGCTTGGTGTCGTCGCCGCGATCTCATCCATGATCTCGCTCGGATGACGGTAATTCATCGGCACGCCCATGGCTTCGGCGAGCTTCACCGTGATCTCCCAATCGGCATAGCCATTCTTGGGGCTCATGACCTTGCGCACGAGCTGGATGCGGCGCTCGGCGTTGGTGAAGGTCCCGTCCTTTTCGAGGAAGGTCGAACCCGGCAGGAAGATATGGGCATAATTCGCGGTCTCATTCAGGAAGAGATCCTGGACGATCACGCATTCCATGGCGGCGAGGCCTGACGCCACATGATGGGTGTCGGGGTCGGACTGGAGAATATCCTCGCCTTCGATGTAAATGCCTTTGAATGTGCCTTCGACGGCGGCGTCGAGCATGTTCGGAATGCGCAGGCCCGGCTCCTTGTCGAGCGTGACGCCCCAGAGTTTCTCATAGATCGCGCGCGCGCCGGCGTCGGAGATGTGCCTGTATCCCGCGAGCTCATGCGGGAAGGAGCCCATGTCGCAAGCGCCCTGCACATTGTTCTGGCCGCGCAGAGGATTGACGCCAACGCCATTCCGGCCAAGGTTCCCGGTCGCCATCGCGAGATTGGNNATTTTTCGACCGCTTCCGGGCTGTGGCGTTCCTCGGAGACAAATTCCGCCCAGTCTTGGAATTCCGCCGGGTCGCAGCGTTCGCGCACGAAAGCCTCGTTGACGAGACCCTCGGTCACGATGACATGGGCAAGTGCCGTCAGAACCGCGACATTGGTGCCGGGCTGCAAAGGCAGGTGATAATCGGCCTCGACATGCGGCATGCGGACCAGATCGATGCGGCGCGGATCGAGGACGATCAATTTCGCCCCCTCGCGCAGCCGCTTTTTCATGCGCGACGCGAAAACGGGGTGCCCATCGGTCGGATTGGCGCCGACGACCATGATGACATCGGCTTCATCGACCGAATCGAAATCCTGGGTTCCCGCTGAAGTGCCGAAAGCGGTCCCAAGGCCATAGCCGGTCGGGGAATGGCAAACCCGCGCGCAAGTATCGACATTGTTGTTGCCGAAACCGGCACGAACGAGTTTTTGGATGAGGTAGGTCTCTTCATTGGTGCAGCGCGAGGAGGTGATGGCGCCGACCGAAGTCTTCCCATATTTCGTCTGGATGCGTTTGAACTCGGACGCCGCATAGGCGAAGGCCTCGTCCCAGGACACCTCGCGCCAGGGGTCAGAGACCTTGGCGCGGATCATCGGCTTGAGAATGCGATCCCTGTGGTTCGCATAGCCCCAGGCGAAGCGGCCCTTGACACATGAGTGCCCGTGGTTCGCCTTGCCGTCCTTGTAGGGAACCATGCGGACGAGCTCCTCGCCGCGCATCTCGGCCTTGAAGCTGCAGCCGACACCGCAATAGGCGCAAGTCGTGACCGCCGAATGTTCTGGTTGGCCAATCTCGATGACCGACTTTTCGATGAGCGTGGCGGTCGGGCAAGCCTGGACGCAGGCGCCGCAAGAGACGCATTCCGATTCGAGGAAGGGCTCCGCCTGCCCTGCCGAAACCCGGCTCCCGAAGCCGCGCCCGTCGATCGTCAGCGCGAAGGTGCCTTGCACTTCCTCGCAGGNNGGGTTGGATTCGTCCTTTTTTTCGGTGAGGTGGTTGGCACCTTCATAACCGTAGCGCACATCGCGCAGCCCGACATTGCCCGCCTCCGTTTGCAATTCGCAATTGCCATTGGCCGCGCAGGTGAGGCAATCGAGCGGATGATCGGAGATATAAAGCTCCATCACGCCTTTGCGCAGGGCTTTCAGACGCTCGGTTTGGGTGTAGACAATCATGCCTGGTGCGACCGGTGTTGTGCAGGAAGCCGGTGTCCCGGCACGGCCCTTGATCTCGACGAGGCAGAGCCGGCAGGAGCCGAAGGATTCGAGCATGTCGGTGGCGCAGAGTTTCGGGATTTTGGTGCCGACTTCCATCGCCGCCCGCATAATGGACGTGCCTTCGGGAACACGCACTTCAACGCCGTCGATGGTAAGCGCTACCGCTTTTTCCGACCGTGAGGCAGGCGTTCCATAATCGATCTC
>PLUZ01000568.1 GCA_003162995.1 Methylocapsa sp.
TCGCTTCGAGCTTGGAACGGGCATCGGTTGTCGCCTTTGTTAGTCCTTCGTATTCACCGCGAGCTTTATCGAGCAGTGGCGTGGTCGCTTCGAGTTTGGAGCGAGCGTCGGTTGACTTGCCGGTAGCAAGTACAAGATCGGCTTCCGCGTTAGCCAGTTTCTGTCTTTGTTCGACCAAAGCGTCACTAGCTGTCTTCAATGCGATTTGAGCGGCGATGATATCCCTTTGCAGGGCGATGACAGAATTATTCACATCGCGTGTGACGACGAAGCTGCCAATGAGCATCACCCCGACTGCACTTATTACGGCAAGAAGAGAAAACAAGAAGACCTTCGAGCGGATATCGCGAGTTAATCGCTCTTCGGCCTCTTTCAGGCGCTGCTCGGTCTCAGTACGTAGCGCCCATGTATACTTTTCAAATTCACGACTTTGAATGTCGAACCCCGCTTGTTTTTCTTCTTTGAGTGTGGCGAATTCGGTCCTGACCCTTGTGGCGCCGACTTTAGAAACTTCTTTGTCCGCCCCCCCTTGCATCGTGTCCCCCCATGACCGCTAGCGGTAGCCGTGCAGTTTCTTTAAACTCGAAGCACCCAAAAATAATCCAACCTTTGGGTGACATTATGGCGCGCCGTTACGAATTTCATAAACGGCGTCGCCAATTTTCAGAACATCGAGACGCAATTCGGTTCCCTGCCCTATCCCAAGATCATGTCTTTTGACGACGCTGGCGTTGACGGCCGCATATTCCGGCAGGGACGCGCCATTTGGCACCGTCGGCGGGCTGGCGCGCAAGTTGCTTTGCGCGATGAAGTCGATCGAGACACGCGTTTGGTATTCGTGTCCTTGTTGAACGTGTAAGCGACGCCGCCCGATCCTGTCCATTTTGATCATGATCAAGATGGATATAATGTTGCGCTATGTAAGCAATTCATCCGGTGCGAAGTTGAACTGCGCGTAGATGATGTCGCTTCCCATGGCGCTTGAATAGGCCGCATTGCCATAGATTGACCATGGCCCTTGGTCGTAGCTGATCGTGAAGACCACACCCGCGACATAGGCTTTAGCAGAGCTGGGAAGATCCGCCTGGAGGTAAACACCACAAAGACCCCATCCCCTTTTTCCGCTCAGGATCATGGAGAGAAGAACTCGCAGCGAGCATATCTCGTCAGCATCGCCTCAATAAGCGGAATTCCTAGATGCAGCCGAGCGGGTCCGAGTCGCGCCATGAGCCGACATAAGCGTGCCATGTGCGCGTCGCCAGCGTTACGAGCGCAAGCGGGTGCACTCCATCTCCAAAGAAAAAGGCGGCCCGAAGCCGCCTAAGCATAAAGTTTCGCGCGGAATACCTGCCCGCGCGTTCATCAGCTACCGGACATAGGCGTCTGCCAAACGTTAATAACCGCCGCCCGAATAGCGAACGGCAATTGGCAAAGTCCAATAGAGATAGATTGCATAGATCACATATAGCGGAATGACCGCCCGCATGGCCATCAGAGTCCACCAAAACACGTCAGCCGCACGCTTGTCCCTTGCCGCAATTTTGGATTCTTCGGATTCCACAGATACCTCTTGCAATGACATCGCCGCTTCCTCCTCTCGTGGACACGGGCTGGCTCCTCGCCAGCGACTTGGTTCATTATTTATAGGCGCCAATTCGATTTTGGTTTTGATCTGGCTCAGATTGTCAAAGGGTGCGACACCGTGCCTCGACTTTGGTACCGAGGCTTGCACAGGCTCCGCAGCAATTGTGAGCTGGGCAAGCTACGCGATTGCGAGGCTTGCCCCATGACCGCCGTCAATCTTCGCCGCGTCGATCCGGCGCCCAACATGCGCCGCTTTTACCGGCTCGACATGCAGCCGGAGTTGTTCGGCGGAGTCTTGCTTGCCAAGGAAGGGGGACGCATCGGCGCGCACGGGCGCATGGTGGCCGAGCCTTACGACAGTGAAGCGCTTGCCGCCGACGCCTTGCAGCGATACGTCGAATGTAAGAGGCGCCGCGGATACATGTCTTCGGTTGACATGCGCGCAGGGCAGCAAAAGTCTTGAGTTTTGTACGCGAGGGGCGAGATTCGCCGCGATGTGCCGAAGCGAAATCCATGGGCTCATTTGGTACACTCCCGGGAAAATGCAAGGCGTTTTGTGCACGTCGAGCCCTGAGGAGCGAATAACATGGTGCTGCCGAGAGAGGACAGGACCGCGAAAGTGATTGCGGTCGAGGAGGCGATCAAAAAGATGTCGCCTCAAGAACTCGCGGCATTGCCCGGCCTAGACGGGGAGGATTTCAAGGTCTTCGGCACGCTCATACAGCACTTCTGTTTTATCGACCTGAATCTGCGCCGCGCGCTGGAACTCTCTGCGATTTCGAAGATGCTGCCGAAGAGCACCGCAAATCGATATCAGGACTTGCACGACTCGAAGCTCACGGAGGCACTCATCGAAATCGTGAAAGGGATGGACGCGAAGGCGGAGGACATCCCGACGGCGCTAACATGTCTCGAAGGCATCTCGAAGGCGCGCCGCTGCCGGAATCTCGTGGGGCACTTCGCGGGCAAGCGTTTCCCTAACCAGGACGTTTACGTGTTTGCCAGCAAAAGCGATCCGGACGCGCGGAAGGTCTTGGGCCGCGGTCTCGCAGCTCATCGCGTGCATACGGCTGTTGCGGGGCGATCCGAGTTCTTAAAAATGACGAAGTCGGTCGAGCAGGCTCAGTTATGGCTCGCGAAGAAGATACCGGAATGGGAACAGCGCTATCGGGACTAGCAGCGCGCCGAGAGGGGGAGAGAAGCAAAAATGAAACTCGCAGCACTCGCAGCCGCGGCGATCGTCGCGACAACATCGGTCCAGGCTTGCGACCATGCGATTGTTCTTTCCGACTGGAAATCGTGCGCGATAGGACCGCTAAGCTAGAACAGCGGAGAAGCCGATTGGGCTGCAGTTCCCACGTGGACTAAGAACCGAGCTATCCGGCCATATTTTCTCGATGATCCGCGGTTGCTGGCAAACCATGGTCTATGCAACGCGAAATATCACCGCGTCACTTTATGTCTCCCAGGATGGGAAGAGAGCGGGGATAAAGACGCGTGTTGGTATCTGATTTGCAGCGGGTTCCAGGCGCAACGCTGATAAGGATGCCGCATTGAAAGTGCGGTACCGGATCTGATTTCGAGAGCGCCGCGTTGTGTTCTTTACCTTGCCGGATGGTCTCGTGCGTGTCCTTCGATGACCAGCGGATCGCCTCGAACGCCGTGCAAGCCTCTGGCGGGGTGACGGTTGGTTCGTACGGGAGTTAGTCTATGAGATATTTGATGTTTGTTGCGGCATTGATCACGCTCGCCGCTCATGCCAGTCCGGCTGATGCGAGATTTGCGTGCACTTGGTCTAAGGTGCCTGTGCATTCAAAATTTCATCCCTCATATCGTGTGTCCAAGCCCTGGCATAGCCTATGCTGGAAACGTCCGCGGTAGGTAGTTAACCCGAGTTACGGGTTTGATTTTCGTTAACCCTATAAACGGCAGTTGG
>PLUZ01000470.1:0-5282 GCA_003162995.1 Methylocapsa sp.
TCGCCGCCTGCACCACGTGGCTTGTCCAGCCGCGCGACCCAGACCCCGATGCGATCGGACCGCCGCTCTCCCTTAACATTGAAAGCCGCCAATGCGGCGATGAGCCACGCCTCTAGCGCGCACACGAAAGCCCGCAGATCGGGGTTCCGGCGATTGAGATCGAGCATGACATAGGCAATGCGCTGGCCTGGCCCATGATAGGTGAATTGGCCGCCACGGCCGCTTTTATGCACCGGAAAACGCACCTCCAAGAGATCTCCCTCCCGTGCGGAAGTCCCCGCCGTGTAAAGGGGCGGATGTTCGAGGAGCCAAACGAGTTCGCCTGCCGTACCCGCGGCTATGGCATCGGCGCGAGCCTCCATGAAGGCTACAGCGTCCGTGTAAGGGACAAGCCCGTCCGAAACCCGCCATTCGACCAGGGAAGCCTCGCGAGGCAACATGCGCGGCGCCAAGTTTTCACGTGTCGGCATCGCCATCCATAGACAAAACGCCGCGATCTAGGGCCAGTATATTCTTGACATAAATTAAGCGTCGTCATCTCCAATACAATATATAGGAATTAAACCCAAAAAAACCTACAGCCATTTCAAATAGATTGAGGCCTAGAGCAATTCACATCGAGTCGATCATTGTCAAATGATGAGGGGATAATCATGGCGCGGCGTTTCGATGCGATTATTATAGGTTCCGGACTCGGTGGTCTTATTGCGGGAGCCCTTTACGCTCGATCCGGCCGACGAGTGCTAGTGCTCGAGCGCAACGAGACGTTCGGTGGCGCCGCCGCAGTGTACAAACATGGCGCGCTCGCCATCGAGGCCACGTTGCATGAGATGGATGGTCTCGATCAGGATGATCCGAAACTTCCCGCCTTGCAGTCTCTTGGCCTTGACCGAGATCTTGAATTCGTCGATGTCGGCGACCTCTACGAAGTCCGTGGACCTCTCATCGATCCACCTTTTGTGCTGCCGCACGGTCTCGACGCCGCGCTCTCCGCCGCCGTGGCGCGATTCCCCCATCAGGCCCCAGCGCTCCGTGAATATTTTGAGAGGATGAGCGTGGCGCGCGCGGCATTGAGCTTCGCCGCCCGGCATCAGGACGATTCCGGCCGATGGTGGTTGAGCCATGCCCCCGAAGCGGTACGCCGCCTCTGGCCGCTAATCCGGGAGGGACGCGCAACCGTCAGCGAGGTCTTCGACGAGCTGTTTGGAGCTGACGAAGCGGTCAAGCTGGCGCTCGGCGCCAACCTCGGCTATTGGCATGATACTCCAGATCAAATGTTGTTTCTACGCTACGCCGTCGCACAGGCTTCCTTTCTCATTGGCGGGGGGCACTATGTGCGCGGCGGGAGCGTCGCGCTCAGCAACCGGCTCGTCGCCTTGATCCGCGAAGCAGATGGCGTCGTGGAGAACGGACGCGAGGCCGATACGCTTCTGCTCGACGGACGCCATATCGCGGGGGTTGGCCATCACGTGCGCGACGGTACCGATCCTCAAACCGATTTCGCACCAGTCGTATTCGGCAATGCCGCCCCTCATCGTCTCGCAGAAATGCTGCCGGACGCAAGCCGGGAGGCGTTCTTGGCGCCTTATGCCGGACGGCGTGTCTCAATTTCGCTCTGGACGATCGCGATCGGGCTTAGCAGACCGCCGCGTGAGTTCGGTGTCGAACGTTACTCGACCTTTATCTTGCCGGCTTGGATGAAAACCTTCGGAGAAATCCAGGAGGCGGCCGCGGTCATGGGCGACGATGCAGGAACGAGGCTACCGGGTTACGTTTTTGTCGACTTCGACCGGATTGACAGCGGGCTTAACCAGGAGGGCCCCTTCCTTGGCTCATTTACGGGCGTCGACCGGCTGGAGAACTGGACGGGCTTGAGCCAAGACCAAAAGATCGCGCGCAAGGAACGCTGGATGGATCGCATCATTAGCGATCTCGACAAAGCGTTCCCCGGCATCGCGAGCGCCGTGGTCCAGCGTGAGATGGCAACTGCCGAGACAATGCAGCATTATCTCAACACGCCGGGCGGAGCAGTCTACGGCTTCGCACCCGAAAGTATTGGGTTTACGCCAAAGACCGCCATCGAAGGGCTGTGGCTCGCCTCGGCATTTTGCGGTTCCGGTGGTTTCACAGGCGCAATGCTGGGCGGTGCAGCGGCAGCGCGTGCGGCGATCAAAGAGACATCGAGCCGCTAAGTGCTGGAATGGGCCACTTGGCCTTGCCACCCCGGCGCCGATTTGTTAGACGACGCGCCTGCCGGTGCTGCGCCCTAGCGTTTCCATCGAGCGGACTTCGCGGCCATGGCGGAATTGGTAGACGCGCTAGCTTGAGGTGCTAGTTGGGAAACCAGTGGAGGTTCGAGTCCTCTTGGCCGCACCAAGAATAATCCTAAAGCATAATAATATCAAGGATTTCATTTTGATAAGGCGTTTCACTGAGTATAATTTCGGTATAAATTTATGGCTACGGTCAAGATTCGATACCTCCTCCGCAAGGCTGGATTGCTTTATTATCAACGCGGAATTCCCCCGGATCTTAGACCCCATTATTCCGGCAGAGCCCTCATCCTGATCAATCTCAAGACGCTCGACCTCTCCAGGGCAGCGAAGCTCTGCTCACAATATGGCACGCGGGATGATGCTCTCTGGCGAACTCTGAGGAGCCCTGAGGGGAAGGGTCTGACAACCGAGGAAAGCAGGGAGGCGGCTCAAGCCTTGATAGCTTCATGGGGAGCTGAACGCGGTTCACGGCCAGACGAAGACAGCCCCATTTGGGAAAGGGTCTATGCATACATGGTCTCCAGGCACGGGGAGGCATACGAACTCGCCTTTGACAACGATCAGGACCTCAATCCATTTTATTCGCCTATCGAAAAGGAAGCCCTCAGGCTCGTAAACGAAAGGCGGGAGACTCGGCGCGTCCTTCTATCAGATGCGCTCGAAAGGTATCTCTCTGAGCACAAGCGGGGGCAGGACCAAAGGTTCGCTTGTGATGCCAGAAGAGCCATCGGCATTGTCACCCGGATCGTCGGGGACCTCCCTTTGGGCGAGTACACCAGGGACCATGCTCGAATTGTCAGAGACGCCTTAAGTCCCAAACATTCGACAGCGACTGTCCGGAGGCGGCTGGATTCCATCTGTGCAATTTTCAATCTCGGGAAGCGCGAGTTCGATCTTCAGAACTGTACTAACCCTTTCGAGAAGCTGGCAATTCCAGGGGAGGGTCTAGACGCGACCAAGCGCTTGCCATTCACGCATGACGAGCTTCAGACGATTTCCAGGGCTTGTCGGGAGGTGAATGATGACATTCGCTGGCTTATCGGAATTCAACTCGCCACAGGATCGAGACTCGGGGAAATCGTCGGACTCAGGCGGGAGGATGTCTGTCTTGATCATGAAATTCCCCACATCATCATCCAACCTCACGAGGCTCTTGGTCGCACGCTGAAGACCCCTGGAAGCACGAGGGTTGTCCCGCTCCTTGGTATTGGTCTTTGGGCCGCTCGCCGAGCCATGATGGCGGCTTGGGACACTGGCTGGCTCTTCCCCCGCTATGCGTCAGACAAAGACATTCGGGCTACCCATGCCAGCAACACCATAAATAAGTGGCTCTCGGAGACGCTGGGAATCCCCAAGACGACGCACAGTCTACGTCACAGCATGAAAGATCTTCTCCGAGACGCGGGAGTCGCTGAGGAGGTCTCCAAGGTCCTCCTTGGTCACGGATCGAGATCCATAAGCGATCAATATGGTCAAGGTTTCTCACTTCAGCGACTGAAAGAGGCTCTGGCTAAGGCTCTTCAGAAACTTTCCTAAGCGATGCACGCTTAGCGAGCGTCTTCCAGAATCACTTAACCCTCGATCAGGTCCGTGTGAATGCGAGGTTGAAATTGGAAAGGGCAGCACAAAGATTGAGACGCCAGACGAATTCAAAAGACGGGCATCAGAGACACTGGAGAAGCCTCACGATGTTCTGGAGTTCAGTTCCCTCGGGGGCTGTGCGAGACATCGCGTGAACGAACCCGACCCTGCCCCGCTTGTTCATCATCGGACGAAGCCTCAACACATCGCGCATGTCATCTTTTATCGCTTGTGGCTGGATCGATTCAGGATACTCGCGCGGGTCCTTCAGACAAGGACACGCCTCGAAACAGAGCACGAATGAGCGAGCACAAACGTCCTTTCATCACATGGGAACAGGCCGAAGAGGGATCGCAACGCCTATCTGGCTAGAGTTTTGATTCCGTCGCCAACCTCGGATGTAATCTATTCCACAGACATATTTTGGCGAATAATCCACGGTTTTGCACTGCGGAAAAAAGTCACGGATATTTCATTCGGATATTGTAATAACGACATTCTCCCACACGCATATATAGAGGCTTCAAAAAACGTGATCCGCATTGAATACGCCNNCAAGCCTATGAACTCGGGCTTGAAGGAAAGCTCCAAGAGCTTGACCCCCGCCAACGAATTGCTGCTCTTGTGGATTTGGACCTCACGAAAGCTCCCCCAAAGCTCAAGGAAATCGAGGAGAAAGAAAAGAAGGTGTTCGGTCTGGNNCAAAGCGGTCGGGCTCACATCAGACCCGCTAGCCGCGCCTTGTTGATCATGTAATAGACAAAAGCGGCACATGCTCTAGGCCCCTTCACGTCAAGGGCGAAGATAGGCAGGTAATGGGTCCATTTGAAATCTAGAAGGTGAGCGCCCACTTGAGCGAGCCTGTCAGTTTTTTAATTGGCCGGACAGTTGGGGACTCGTCTTGGCGACGAACGCAAATGTTAGCGGGAACGGCCAGGGCGGAGTATCCATTTAATCATGGCACCTCCATTTTCTGCTGGCATATCACCGGATGCCAGCGCCTTTAACTTTGTTAGATCACCGCGCCTCTGCAACCGCTAAAGCTTCTCGGTAAGGACCACGCATCGCTTGGGGTGGTTAGGCATCACGCACATTCCGAACCTCGCCGCGGCGGAAGGCGAGCCCCGCTGCCTGTTTATCCGAAAGGGTGCCTACGATCCTCGCCGACACTGGGCATCGAGAGGATTTTCCCCGTCTTGGACCGTAACATAATATTTCTCAACATGATCAGGCCGCCCCGCCTCACGCAAGACTGCCTCTACGATGTATGTTTTCAACCGGGTTTCCATGCCCAAGATATGGCACTCTTGCCGAGCACTTTCCATGTGCCCGGTAGCGGTAAATTCTGACGCGAAGTGCAACGCCTTGGGATGCTCGGGTGGCCCCCTTCATCGGGTTGGACTTTTCATCCTTTGCTCCTTGCCC
>PLUZ01000470.1:5320-7521 GCA_003162995.1 Methylocapsa sp.
GGATTGTTTCCGCGGACCGGATGAAGGTGAGGGAAAGGGCGACCGAAAGGCATAATATCGGCGTGCCGGCGCAGTGACAGAAACCTGTATAGTGGCCGCGCAATGTTGGCCGAGCGGTTTTTAGGCGCGCTGAATGACCTGCGGGAGAACGCAGGCGACAGGTCATCACTGGCGAACCGCCAGGCTGTCTTGCACATGGTCATTGGCGAGACGAAATCAGGTTTCATGATGTGTCTGGAAATGGGACAGGTCTCGGGACGGGCTTGACGGCGCCGATGACGATCATGTGCCCGTGATGACAGGCCGGGCATTCGCGGAGGGAGGCTCCGGTCAGGCGTTGGTATTGGTCACGATAGTCCTTCGCCGGTTCGGGAGCGGGAGGCTCGGCNNTGCAGCAGAAAGCGGCGGATGAATTCCTCACCTGTCAGCGTCATGGTTTTCTGCTTGTTGTTGTCGCGATAATCCTTCCAGCGGAAGCTGACGTTGGCGTCGTCCATGCTTTCCAGTCGATTGTTGGAGATGGCCACGCGGTGCGTGTAACGTCCGACGTAGTCCAAAACCTGTTCAGGCCCAGCGAAGGGCCGCTTGGCATGGACGACCCATTTCGCGTTCCAGAGCGGAGCCAGGGTGCGCAGGAATGCGCGCCGCTGCCAAAGCGGCTCGAGAGTATGGAAGAACTTCAATTTGCCTGCATCGAAGGCCGCGGTGAGATATTCCAGGAACAACCTGCGGAACAGACACGACAGGACCGCTACGGGTAGGAAGAAGCCCTTGCGGCAGCTGATCCATCGTGCGCCATCCGGGGAGAGCCCGCCGCCGGGGATTACGCAATGCAGGTGGGGATGATGAAGAAGATTCTGGCCCCAGGTGTGGAGCACGGCGAAGAAGCCGATCTCCGCGCCGAGGTGCTTCGGATCGGCGGCGATGATGCGCAAGGTATCCGCCGCCGCTCGGAACAGAATTCCGTACACCAGTTCCTTGTTCTGATAGGCGATGGCGGCCAGCTCTTTGGGCATGGTGAACACCACATGGAAGTACTCAGTATCGAGGACCTCCGACCGCCGGTCGTCCAGCCATCGCGCACGGGCCAGCGACTGGCATTTCGGGCAATGCCGATTTCGGCAGGAGTTATACGAGATGCGCTGGCAGCCGCAATGGTCACACTGCTCGACATGGCCGCCGAGCGCGGCGGTCCGACAGAGTTCGATCGCCGTCATGACGCGGCGCTGGACGGTGGACAGCGAGGCGTCATGCTTTTGACGATAAGCGTCGCCGTGGCGGCGGAATATATCCGCGACCTCCAGCTTTGAGCGGGGCATCAGCCGGGCGAATTGACTACCCCGGCGTATTCGGCTCAGGCTTGACAGAAATTGACGCGGGCAGCAGGTCCAGCGGGCTTATCGTGGTGCAGACTTTGTTCGCGGCGATCCGCAGATATCGGGCCGTGGTCGTTAGGCTGCGATGACCAAGCAGAAGCTGGATGGTTCGGAGGTCAGTGCCGGATTCAAGGAGATGAACGGCGAAGGCGTGGCGCAGGGAATGAGGAGTGACAGGCTTGTCGACACCGAAGAGTTGACGCGCCTTCCTGCAGGCATGTGCGACAGCAAGACTGCCGATAGGCTGATCGGGGATATCGCCTGGGAACAGCCATTCCTTTGGCTGTTCCGCGCGCCAATAACCGCGCAGGACCTCCAGAAGTTTGGGCGAGAGCATGACATAACGGTCTTTCCGCCCTTTGCCCTGCTCCACGCGGATAACCATCCGCTGACTGTCAATGGAAGCAGCTTTTAGCCGGACAGCTTCGGAGATTCTAAGGCCGGTAGCATAGCAAATCGTCAAGATCACCCTATGCTTATTGCTGTCGATGCAACCAAGGAACCGCGCCACTTCCTCCGGACTGAGGACGATGGGCAACTTCTGTGGCTTCTTACAGGTTGGGACGACTTCCTCGATTCTCCATTCCTTCTTGAGCGTAACCTTGTAGAGGAAGCGAATGGCGGCGCCGGCAACCAGGATCGAACTGGCGGACAGTTTCTTTTCTTTCGTTAAATATAGCTGGTATTGACGAATTTCCTCAGGACCGAGTACGGCCGGTGATTTGCCAAAATGGCGCGCATATAGGGCAACCTGGTCAACGTATACTCGTTGGGTAACCGCTGATAGGTTTCGGACCTGCATGTCCTCGATCATGCGCTGGCGCA
>PLUZ01000486.1:0-7322 GCA_003162995.1 Methylocapsa sp.
TTCTGATCGACTGGGGCTGGTTTTATTTTATCACCAAACCGATGTTCCGGGTGCTCGACTTTATTTACAAGTTTGTCGGCAACTTCGGCGTTGCGATCCTCATCATCACGGTTTTGGTCAAGGCAATCTTCTTCCCGCTCGCCAACCGCAGCTATATGGCGATGGCCAAGATGAAGGCGGTGCAGCCACAGATCCTGGCGATCCGCGACCGCTTTCCCGACGACAAGCATAAGCAGCAGATGGAAGTCATGGCGCTTTACAAGCGCGAAAGGATCAATCCGCTCTCCGGCTGCGTGCCGGTGATGATCCAGATTCCGGTATTCTTCGCGCTCTACAAGACGCTCGTCCTTACGATCGAGATGCGGCAGGCGCCGTTTTTCGGATGGATCAAGGATTTGTCGAAACCCGACCCGACCAACGTCTTCAATCTGTTCGGCCTCATTCCCTTTGATCCCACTCTGATTCCGGTGTTCGGCCCCTATCTGGCGATTGGTGCCTGGCCCCTCTTCATGGGAATCACGATGTTCCTGCAGATGAAGGTGAACCCGGAACCAGCCGATCCGGTGCAAAAGCAGGTCTTCACCTGGATGCCGGTTATCTTCACGTTCACGCTTGGCACCTTCGCCTCTGGCCTCGTCATCTATTGGAGCTGGAATAATCTTTTGTCGGTCATTCAGCAAACGACAATCATGAAGCGGGCCGGCGTCAAGATCGAACTTTGGGACAATTTGACCGGCATGTTCCGCAAGAAAGCAACAACCTGAGTCCGGGCGGCGTGAAGGAGTCCGCCACTGCCCGGCCGGACTTTGTGGAGATGGGCCGCAGGCTTTTCGCCGGGGAATGCGCTTTTATATGGGCAGCGGCAGAAGCCTCCCAATTGCCGCCGCCTGGCACGCCGGAAATCGCCTTTGCTGGGCGGTCGAACGTCGGAAAATCCTCGCTCCTCAATGCGCTGACCAATCGGAAAACCTTGGCGCGAACCTCAAATACACCGGGGCGCACGCGCGAACTTAATTTTTTTGCTCTTGGCGGCGCCGACAACGCGAAGTTGCGCCTCGTAGATATGCCTGGCTATGGCTACGCGGCCACGTCAAAGGAAAAGGTTGCGTCCTGGAGCCGTTTAATCGAGGATTTTTTGCGCGGCAGGGCATCTTTGCTGCGCGTGTTCCTTCTCATCGATGGCCGCCATGGCGCAAAACCAATCGACATCGAGATGCTCGATCTTCTTGATCGATCAGCCGTGTCCTATCAGATCGTCTTGACAAAGCAGGATGAAGTGAGGGCTAGCGAGCGAGAAGGCCGCCTCGCCGCTACCCACGACCTCATCGCCAAACGTCCGGCCGCTTTTCCGGAGGTGGTGTTCACGTCCTCGCTGAATAGCGATGGCATTGGCGATCTGCGCGCCGCGATCGCGAAACTGCTGGTGGAACGCGGCACGTGAGATCAAGAGCGATTTCAGCTTGCGTGTCGACACGCACCCTTCGAAACCGCTCTCATTCAAAGACTTTGATCATTTTCGGACGGCGAACCGGTGCCCGCTTCGCGTGACACTCTACGGCTCTCCGAGGCTGCCTTCCGCGTCGGCAAGCGCAGCGCCGACTTCGAGGCCAAGATCATCCATGCTCGCCTCCTCGACGACATTAAGCGCTTCCCCTTTGGCCTGGCGTTCGGCTTCTGCAGTGGAGCGGGCGACATTCACGGTTATCAGAGCTTCGATTTCTGGATGAAGATGCACGGGGACTTCGTGTAGTCCTAACGATTTGATGGGTGTTTTCAGGACGATCTGATTGCGATTGGCACTGAAGCCGCCATCCGTGACCGCAGTGGCAATGTCACGCGGCGAGACCGAACCATAGAGATGACCTGTCTCGCCCGCTTGGCGGATGATGACAAACACTTGGCCGGTAAGTTTTTCGGCTACGGTCGCTGCCTCGCCCCGCGATTCGAGATTGCGGGTTTCGAGCTGGGCCCGCTGACTTTCGAAGCGGGTTTTATTTGCCTCCGTCGCGCGCAGGGCTTTGCCGCCGGGCAGCAGGAAATTGCGGGCGTAGCCATCCTTCACGCGGACGCTATCTCCCATTTGACCGAGTTTGCCGACACGTTCGAGCAAAATTACTTCCATAATGATGTGACCCTTTGAATTGTGTTAGAATTGATGTTTTCAGGGTTTCGGCAAAGCTGCCTTTTTCTTACGATCCCGCAAAGAGAAAGCAGCGTCAAGAATGCCGACCACGACCAACCCAAGGAGAAATACCAACCATGTCACCGGGACGGCGAGGCCAAGATAAATCGCAATGAGCAGGGGAATCCGGAAGCTCGATCCGCGTGGCAAATAATGCGCTACAGCCAGTCCTAACAGCGCATAGGCGATGCCGAGCGTCACCGCGACAATGATGACAATGAGGCCGGGGAGGCCGCCGATATAGGGGCCTATCGCGGAAGCGGCGCCGAATACCAAAAGATAGATCCGCGGCAGCCGCAACTCCCAGGCTATGTCAGGCCATGGGCGGGGAAGTTGTCCGGAGAGCTGAGCCACGCGACCGGCTAGCCAAAGATTGAGCATCAGCATGATGAGGCTGCAACCCGCCACCATCGGCGCCGCCGCCAAAACTGTGGCTCGCGCCAAACCACGCGCATCGACGCCGGCTGGAAGCTGCATCTTGGGGCCAATCAGCTGCTCGACGAAAGGAGTAATATCGGCGCTCAACCGCTCAAGCGCCAAGTCGAACCCGCCATAGAGAGAGCTGACGTATATCGCGATTGCGACCCCTATGGTGGCGCACACGGACGTGGCATAAGAAAGAACGCGTTCAAGCGGACAATATTCGCGGGCAAAGAAGCTGCCTACCCGGGTCGTTACAACCCAATTAGGACTTCCCTTCACCCGGCTCAAGACCGAGAGGAGGCTTAGCCAAAAAGCTGGCAACCCAAGGAAGAAAGCGAAAGTCAGGCCGGCGAGCGCCGCGGTATCGAGATTCCCGAGTTTCTGCTGCACATAATAGAGCACGGAAACGGTGAGCGTAGCCGAGACAACCGCCACGGCCCCAGCGATGGCGCCATATCCAAGCATCGCGATCATGATGGGAAGCGGCGCAAGATTGGCGAGAACAGCCGCGGGAATAGTCCCCCGGCTGGCAAGGCTGCATAACACAGCGGCCGCAATTCCCGCCCCGATTCCTATGGCGGCGGCTGGGCCCAGTCTTTGGAGGCGCTTCTTCATCATGCCTTGCTGTACCGCTTGTAAGGCGGCGGTTTGGGCGGCGCGAGAGGTTAAGTCTCCTGCATCCCCACAAATCCACGCAGCCTCACCGCGCGGCCGACGATGTGCGTAGTTCGTGAGTCATGGATATAGAACAATTCCACCTTGGTGGAAATATCCTGCAAGCGGATGCCCGGCCGGTGCCGGGCACCAAATCAGCGGATTACATAAGGCAATAGCCCGAGAAACCGGGCGCGTTTAACCGCCTTTGCCAGCTCGCGCTGCTTCTTTGCCGAAACGGCGGTAATGCGCGAGGGGACAATCTTTCCGCGCTCTGAAATGTAGCGCGAAAGGAGGCGGGTGTCCTTATAATCGATCTTAGGCGCGTTGGGGCCGGAAAACGGACAGGTTTTGCGGCGGCGGAAAAAAGGCCTGCGGGGCGCGGCGGCGGTTGTCATCAGAAGCTTGCCTCCTCGTTAGCCATAGCGTCGTCGCGCGGCCGCCTTGGACCTCGATCACTGCGCTCGGGGCGTGGGCCGCGGCCGCGGTCACCCCGATCCGGGCGATCGCCACGGTCGTCATCGTCGCGCTTGCGCATCATCACCGATTGGCCCTGCTCTAGGGCTTCGACGCGGATCGTCATGAAGCGGATGATGTCTTCATTGATGCCCATCTGCCGCTCCATTTCGGTGAGCGCAGCGGGAGGAGCGTCGATATTCAAAAAAGAAAAATGCGCCTTGCGGTTCTTCTTGATCCGGTAGGCGAGGGATTTTACGCCCCAATATTCCACTTTCTCAACTTTGCCGCCGAAGGATTCGATGACGGCTTTAAATTGCGCCGTCAGCGCTTCCACCTGCTGGGCGGAAATATCCTGACGCGCCAAATAGATGTGCTCATAGAGCGCCATTGGCCTGCCTTTCCTCTTTACAATCATCGCACTGCCCGGCGCCGAGCCCTTCGAGCCGGGAAAGGCTCGATCAGCAAACGAAGGCGGAGACACCGGGAATACGGATCGAAAGATCCTGCCCGCACAGCGGGTTCCCGTTCAGCCCCCGGCCGAAGCCGCGAAGCGCGCTTTATACAAGGATTTTCCTGGGAGGCAAGGTGAGTTTCGGGATTTCTTTGTTGGATCTCATGCGAAAACGGGTTTGGCAACGATTCAAACGTAGGGACCCCATTGCCCATTGGCGCGAATTCGCCAGGATTTCAACCCCGCCTTGGCGACGACAATCCGCCCGCTTTTCGCCATTGCGACAAGATGTTTGAAGACAATCGGCGTCAGCCAAGCGAATGGTTTTTCGGGATCGCAGACGGCGCGGTATTCATCGGAATCGGGATCTTCCATCAATATCGTGCCGGTGCGATCCGGGCGCAAACGCGGGCTCATGTGCCGGTCGCCCTTCCACAAGCACTCGTAATCGTGGCAAACCTGCGGTCTTGACGCATAGATCCCGCAGCCGCCGGAACCTGAGCTAAGACAATGTTCGCACAATTTGCCGGCGGATTTCGTGAGTTCGGTGATTTCAAGAACCTTGCAACAGAAACTGCATTCGCCACAGGCTTTTCCTGGGATTGCAAGCATGAACTCCTCGCGAGTGTCACCCGATTCGATAATCTCAACTCTGTTATCGCAAAGGCGCTCGTGCAAGAGGAATCGCCAGAGGAATTGCAATCACAGCGCATTTCCCACTTACCGCCCGTGTTCCGGCTTGGCGNNTCCCTCGCGTCGATCTGCTGGCCCGGCGTCACCAGAATTTCTGCGATCTTCCCGTCGCGCGGCGCGTGAAGCACGGTCTCCATCTTCATGGCTTCCAAGGTGGCGACCACATCGCCTGTCTTCACGTCCTGGCCCAACCGTACGGCGATGGTCGAGACCGAACCCGGCATGGGCGCTGCAACATGCGACTCATTGCCTTCCTCGGCCTTGCGCCGCGCGACGGTTTTCACCGCCGCATCGAGATTGCGCACCCAGATGATCCTTGGCTGGCCGTTTAGCTCGAAGAAAACCTTGACCTGCCCTTCCTCGTCGGTCGCGCCTATTGTCATCAAAACGAGCACGAGCGTTTTGCCCGGCTCGATCTCTATGGCCATCTCTTGGCCCGGCTGCATGCCATAGAAAAACACGGGCGTCGGCAGCACGGAAACCGGGCCGTAACGGCGGATCATGGTTGCGAATTCGACAAATACCTTTGGATACATAAGATAGGAGGCAAGTTCGTCATCGCTCAGCTGCCGGCCACAGGCCTTTTCGGCACTGGCCCGTGCAGCGGCAAGATCTGCCGGCGCGAGCAGCGAACCGGGCCGCACAGTAATCGGCTTTTCGCCCTTCAGTGCTTTCGCCTGCAAGGCCTTCGGCCACCCCCCCGGCGGCTGTCCGAGATCGCCCCTCAGCATGTCGACGACGGAAGCCGGGAAAGCGATATCCCGCTTGGGATCGAGAACATCTTCTGGCGTTAAATCCTGGCTGACCATCATAAGCGCCATGTCGCCGACAACCTTCGACGATGGCGTCACCTTAATGATGTCGCCAAAGAGATCGTTCGCCGCGCGATAGGCCGTGGCAACTTTGTCCCAGCGTTTATCGAGGCCGAGCGCGCGCGCCTGTTCCTTGAGATTGGTGAACTGGCCGCCCGGCATTTCGTGCAGATAAACCTCCGCGGTGCCCGTCTTAAGGTCGCTCTCGAAGGCTGCATATTGCCCGCGCGCGGCCTCCCAGTATGCACTGAGCTGGCGAATCACCGCCGAATCGAGGCCTGTGTCGCGATCGCTGTGACGCAGCGCCTTCACGATCGAACCAAGGCAGGGCTGCGATGTCGTGCCCGACATTGTATCGACTGCCGCATCGGCGGCGTCGACTCCGGCGTCGGCCGCTGCGAGAACAGTTGCAGCCGAGATCCCCGAAGTATCATGCGTGTGCAAGTGCAACGGCAGACCGCAAGCCTCGCGCAACGCCTTGACCAGCACGCGCGCGCCCGATGGCCGCAGGAGACCTGCCATATCCTTGATCGCGAGGATATGGCAGCCTGCCCGCTCCAGCTCTTTGGCGACGCCGACGTAATAGTTGAGAGAATATTTGGCCCGGTTGGGATCGAGAATGTCGCCTGTGTAACAGATCGCCCCCTCGGCGAGTTTGCCTGTCTCGCAAACCGAGTCGATTGCGACGCGCATGTTCTCAACCCAGTTGAGGCAATCGAAAATACGGAAAAGATCGATCCCAGCGGCTGCGCGGCGGACAAAATATTTCACCACATTGTCTGGATAATTGGTGTAGCCAACACCATTGGCGCCGCGCAACAACATCTGCGTCAGGAGATTTGGCGCCCCCTCTCGCACGAGCGCGAGACGCTCCCAGGGATCTTCGGAAAGAAACCGCATCGCGACATCGAAAGTGGCACCGCCCCAGCATTCGAGCGATAGCAATTGCGGCAGCCCCTTGGCATAGACGCCGGCCGCCGCCGCGATGTCTTTCGTGCGCATGCGCGTCGCGAGCAGCGATTGATGGGCGTCCCGCATAGTGGTGTCGGTCACAAGCAGGCGGCTCTCGCCCCGCATCCACTCGGCGAAATGTTTCGCGCCGAGCTTTTCTAGTAATTGGCGCGTCCCATCTCGGATTGGGATGCGTGGAAATTGCGGCACCACCGGCTCGCGCGCCGTGGCCGGGGGCCGTGCGCGGTCCTTGGTTTCCGGGTGGCCNNCGCGTTGTGTAATCGCTGGCAATGAATCGCGGATGGTTAATGATATTATGCAGGAAGGCGAGATTGGTGGCGACGCCGCGAATGCGATATTCGAGAAGCGCGCGATCCATTCTGCGTATCGCTTCTTCGGGTGTCCGCGCCCAAGCCGTGATTTTTTCGAGCAAGGGATCGTAGAAACGGGTCACTACGGCGCCGGAATAGGCGGTGCCGCCATCGATGCGTATGCCAAAGCCCATCGCGCCGCGATAAGCGGTGATGCGGCCATAATCGGGTATGAAATTGTTTTCAGGGTTTTCCGTCGTGATCCGGCACTGCAAGGCATGGCCAGACAGGCGAATGGACTCCTGCGGCGGTATACCCGTCTCTTCCGGCACGCCAATGCGCTTGCCTTCGGCGATACGGATCTGTGCCTTCACGATGTCGAGACC
>PLUZ01000486.1:7374-7597 GCA_003162995.1 Methylocapsa sp.
TGGTTACGGCGCTGGATCGAGCAATCGCGCTCGAAGAGATGCACAAGGTTGCCGTGCGTGTCGCCGAGAATCTGGACTTCGACATGGCGCGCCCGGCGCACCAATTTTTCGAGATAGACCTCGTCCTTGCCAAAGGCGCTCTTTGCCTCCCGCTTGGCGCTCATTATGGAATCGAGAAGCTTGTCCTCGCCCTCGATTGGCCGCATGCCGCGGCCGCCGCCGC
>PLUZ01000114.1 GCA_003162995.1 Methylocapsa sp.
GTCCGGCGCCTATAGCAGAGGCGCCGCTAGGGCATGTGATTCAGGGGGCGGATACGGCGGCTTTATCGATTCCCGTTTCGATAACACCAACGAAGCAAAAATCGCTCTGCTTTTTCGCCGTTGTTTGAAAAGTGAGAAGACAAAAATTAACGGCGCTGTTCCGCTGTCGGTAACGGAGGCTTTTCATCCGCAAAAACAAGGAAATCGAGAAATCACCCATCCTAGCTTGCGGAACGCAGCGCGAACGTATATCGTTCGTTCACCATTTGTGCAATGCCGATTCGCGCGCGCCGCTTGCTTCCTGCCAGCATGAGACGAGCCAGGAAGAGCCGGGCGAGAGTGCTGGCGCTGCACGGGGGCGGCAAAAAAGGGCCCGGCCTATGTTGACAAAAAAGCAGAGCGAGTTGTTGCGCTTCATTCACGAGCGCCTGAAGGAGACGGGTGTTCCGCCTTCCTTCGACGAGATGAAGGATGCTTTGGATCTCCGCTCGAAGTCGGGCATTCACCGGCTGATTATCGCGCTCGAGGAGCGCGGCTTTATCCGCCGCCTGCCAAATCGCGCGCGCGCGCTCGAGGTTTTGCGCTTGCCGGATTCCTCGACGCCGGCCGAAGGCGGCCGCAGCAAGCGTTTCGCGCCGAGCGTCATCGAGGGTAATCTCGGCCGGGTCCGCTCCATCGCGCAAAGCCCGGCCGATGAAGAGATGGATCGCTCGATGATCTCCATCCCGGTCATGGGCCGGATCGCCGCGGGGACGCCGATCACGGCGCTGCAAAACCGTAGCCACACGATTAGCCTGCCCCCGGACATGTTGCCGCCGGGCGAATATTACGCGCTCGAAGTGCGCGGCGATTCGATGATCGAGGCGGGCATCTTCGATAGCGACACGGTGGTCATCCGCAAGCAGGATACGGCGGAGACCGGCGATATTGTGGTCGCCCTGATCGACGATGAGGAAGCGACCCTGAAACGGCTGCGCAAGCGCGGCGCCTCGATCGCGCTCGAAGCCGCCAATCCCGCCTATGAGACGCGCATCTTCGGACCGGACCGTGTCCGCATCCAAGGCAAGCTCGTCAATCTCGTCCGCAAATATTGAAAGCCTCGCAGGCTGGCACGGACAAGGGTATTTGATGCCCTCTAATAGCTTGCCGATGTTCTGATCGGCTAGACCATCGGCCGAGCAGCCAATGAAGATGAGGGTATCGGCAAATGCGGCGTGATGCTGAAGGAACTGAGCTATATCCCACAAGAATTCCGCGCGATCCCACACGTTTCTATCTGACGGACGTATGTGGGTGTGTAAGGTTTTGGGCTCCAATCGGTCAAAACTGTTTCACGTGAAACGTTTTTGTCCGATTGAAGGGCCAAATCGGACAAAACTGATGGCTCTACTCTAAGGGCGAGTCCTCATTGTCCTCAGTAAACTCCGGCTCCTCTCCGGCGGCTTGAGCAGCTTCCGCTTTCGCCGCTGGCGGCGGCGGGCTGCGGCCCCAGCCGCGTTTGGGGGCGGGCGACCAAGGACGGTCTTCATCCGCCGCGCGGACGCCCCGCATCTGCAGGTCATCCTTTGCAAAAGAAAGCGTGAGAGCGCCGGTTTGTTTCAGCTTGCCGCGATCGATCACAGTGCCGGCGGCGCAGCCCATGGGAGCGAAAAGCGGCGTCACGATAATGTCGGCGCGTGTGCAATCCTCGGCGAAAGCGGCCCTGTCGAAGATGAGCGCGATCACCTGGCCCGAGGCGAGGGCGGCGACACAACCGAGCTTGTCGCAACCGGTTTTGGTGAGAGCCTCGGTGGCCTGGCGTCCGTCGGCATCGGCGCGCAGCCATTGCTCGGTTGGAAAAACGTTACGGCTCCGGCCGATCACTGCTAGCTTGCCGTCCGCCGCGCGATAGGCCACGGCGTCTCCCGTCGGCGCCACCGCCATATCGAAGGAAGGCCCCGCGGCGGCGCCGAAAAGCCCGATCCCCAAAAGCGGCAGCGCCGTCGCGCGCAACATCGCGGTCCGCCACAGCACGGACGAGAGCACCGCGAGGCTCAGAAAGACAATCGCCCAAGGCGCAAACGCCGGGAGATGGAGGGTCGACCCAGGAAAACTTCCGATGGTCCGCGCCGCCCACATGACGCCATCGATGCCAAGACCCACATAGCGCCACACAAAGGCATCGAGACCGAGCGGATAAAGCAGCGTGCCCAGAAGCGCGCCCGGCACCGCGAAAATTTCGATGACGGTCAGGGTNNGCCGTGGCGGAGGTCGCGCAGAAGGTCGCGAACAACAGCCCAAGCGGTCCCCGCCATAGATGCAATTTTAAGGTATCGAGCGCGATGCGCTTGCCGCTGCCAGTGACGGGACGCGCGGCCGAGCGATACATCTCCTCATGGCCGCGCGCTGCCGCGCCCATGCGCGCCTCATAGACGGCGACGAGAGCCGCCACCGCCGCGAAGGACAGTTGAAAGCTCGCGCCCATGATGGCTTCAGGCTGAATCAGAATGACAAGCGCCGCGGCAATCGCGAGATTGCGCATGGTCAGCGCCTGCCGGTCGAGCAGGACCGAAGCCAGCATGATNNGGCGCCCGCGATCGCGAAAAGCGCTGCCCATTTCTTGATCGGATAGGCGAGCGCGAGCGTCTGGCTCAAAGCGAGCAGCCGCCGCAGCCCCACAAAAAAGATCGCCGCGACCAGCGTCATTTGCACGCCGGAAAT
>PLUZ01000353.1 GCA_003162995.1 Methylocapsa sp.
AAAAAACTCACGGCAGCGGCTCGTGCAGGAACACCTCCGGCGGGCGCGATTAGCGCTGACCTGCTCGCGCATTTTGAACCTTCGATTCACAAACCCGAGATCCGGCGAAAAACAGGTATGCTTATCGCGGCAGTTCTTGATGAGCTCGGATTTCGAGTGGCCCAGTCGAATGTGCGGATGAAAGATGCACTGTTCACAAGCGGTGCATGTTACGAAGAGCGCTCGACGACCACCGACGCTGTCGATTTAGTCGCGCGCATAGCCGCGAGTTTGACCGAGGACGAAGCGCGTCAAATGGTGCGATTGCTGCTCACGCGTTTCCCAGACCATAGACGCTGAGGAAAGCGTTAAAGCCTAACAACTACGACCGGTTTCCAATCGCTCGCTGGCGTTTCATTCAAATGCGTTTTTTGGTTATCGGAAATAATCGGAAATACAGAAAAACCCAGCGTCTTCCACTTTGGCGATGGATTTCGGAGCCAAATTTGCCACTCTTTCTGATGAAGGACGGAGCGGTTATAATCAATGGTTCGGAGGTACAATCAAAGAGACGTAGCCGATGCCGATTGCGCGGGGCTGCGNNACTCTCATAGAGGAACTGTTCCCTCCTGTCACGGCGAACGACATTTTGCGCGATCTCGAGGCTTTAGATTTCTCTTTCGTTATTCCGCCCAAGGCCCGCGCACGTGCGTGGAAGCAGCGCGACGTAACCCGCGCCTTCCGGGCGGCGAGCCGGGCCGGTGTCGCAATCCGGATCGAGATCGCTCCGGACGGGAATCTGATTTTATCCCCGATCCCCGGCGTCCCAAGCACAATTCATGCCGACGACGCCGATGACATTATCGCGAGACTCAGATGACCATTATCCGCGTCAAGGGATTCANNTTCGGCCGAATTCATTGCGGAATGCGCGAAGATCGCCGCGTTTGGCGACAAGGCTGTAATGGAAAAGCCCGGCACTCTTGGACTTTTGATCCATGATTACCGTAAAGCGCCCGCCTTTCAGGATCTCGCGCCGCAAACACAATCTGACTATCAGAAAATTTTCGACTATCTCCGCCCCATCACCGACACGCCTTTGAGGCGATTTGATCGTCCACTTGTGGTGCGGATTCGCGATAAGGCGGCAGCAAGCAAGGGGCGGCGTTTTGGGAATTACGTCAAGGCCGTGGTTTCGCTTCTATGCGCATGGGGCGCTGAGCGCGGCTACGCCGCAAATAATCCGGCAACGGGTATTCGGGACCTTCGCCGACCAAAGGGCGCACCGGAGGCAAATCGCCCTTGGACGGATCTAGAGCGCAATGTCGTGTTAGACGCGGCTCCGGATCATATGCGTCCAGCAATCGCGCTAATGATGTTTACCGGGCTTGGCCCGAAAGACACCTTCACATTGCCTCGGAATTTTGCCAAAGGGGGCGAAATCGCGACAAGGCGGGCAAAGACAGGAGAACCCGTTTTCTGGCCCATGCCAGCCCCGTTGGCCGATATTCTCGACAAAGCGCCCATTCATGCCGCTGTAACCCTTTGCGCCAATTCCAGGGGCACGCCGTGGACGCTGAGCGGCTTCCGAGCATCATGGCGCACCTTGCGCATCCGTCTTGAGAAGGAAGGGCGCATTAGCCCCGCTTTAACGCTTTACGGCTTGCGGCACACTGTGGCCGTCATCCTTCGCGAGTGCGGTTGCGATGAAAGGACGATCGCCGATGCGTTGGGGCAAAAAACGATTGAAATGGCCCGCCACTACGCCAAGGGCGCGGATCTTCGTGGAAAGATGCGCGGTGTCGTCGCATCGTTCGATGCGGAGCTGGCCAAACGGCGAACAAAAATTGTCAACCCGGACTGACAAAAGTGTCAACCCTCATGGCTGACAAGCAAGGTTAACTGAAAAGGGCTAATGAAACCAGCTGGTTATGTGGTAGCGGAGGAGGGACTCGAACCCCCGACACAAGGATTATGATTCCTCTGCTCTAGCCGGCTGAGCTACTCCGCCCCAGGGTTGACGCAAACGAAGCGCGCCGAAGCCACTGCGATATGGCAGGGGGTTATGGGTGTCAAGCGCGTACAAGGCAAGACAGCAAGCGGAAATCCCCATCCGGCATTTTCGGGCGCCGGTTTGAGTTTTATATTCCGCGCGGCTTAAGCCCGCAACCCAGGCTCACCGCCGCCGGCCATCCCCATTGGCTGCCTCGATCGCCAACGTCTTGATATCGCCAAGGATCGCGGCGGGATCAAGCGATTGGTTCGAATAGATCTCACGGACCCAGCCCCGCTGGTCGATCAAGAAGACTTTCAAGAGATGGTTCAGAACGAGCCTATCGGTCCCCGATGCTTCGCGGTCGATGGAAATCTCCTCGCCCATTTTCCGGAGCACGGGATTTAAAAATAAATAGGAATATGTGGTGAGAAAATACCAGGGCACGAGGCTGGCGCTCGCTTCGTAACCCCGCGTGAAATTCTTGAGTACGTCCGGCGTGTCATGCTCCGGGTCGAGACTCAAAAAGACGAGCCGGGCTCGCCCATGCAGTTCCGGCTGCGCCAGAATCGCCTCGCGCACGTGCTCGAAAGCTTCCCAGGCAAGCGGACACCCCCTGGGGTCGGCGCAAGTGCTGTAGAAAAACGCAAGCAGAGTGATCTTCCCGGACGTATAGTGGGAGAGCATGCGTGGAAAACGATTGCCATCAAGCACGATCCCGAATGGCACCGGCTGAATATGGTCGAGCGTGTAACTTCCGGGGGCCGGGAGGGCGAGGCCGGCGCCGGTCTCCGCGGCAACGGCCGGGTTCGCCATAACAAACCCGGCCCAAGCGGCAAATCCCATGCAGAGCGCGCCAAAGACACGAGCCCTTATGGTCATCACCTTGATGCCGCGCGCCGGGGGACATCGAGCGAGGCTTTGGTAGCTGGACCCGAGAATTTCATATGATGCGGTCGGCCGAGTTTTTCCTTGAAGAAATCGACCTCGAATGTGGGCTTCAAATCCTTGCCGTCCCAATCGTAAGCGCGCAAGACCTGCTCGTTGTCGGCACCCGTCTTGTCCCAATGTTGCAGAAGTGAAGAGGTGATGTAGACGCGCTTCCCATCCCAGCTTTGGGAAATCATATTGACCTGCTTGCCGGTGACTTTCTCATAGATCTGCACTGGCTTTGTTGGATCGGAAATATCGAACAAATGGGTGGTGCCGTCCATGAAGGTATTCACCCACAATTTGGTGCCGTCGGCCGATATCGAAATATCCACGGGCAGCGGAATTTTTGCCGGATCGCCGATCGTGCCGACCTCCTTCGCCTGCCATTCATTGTTGGCGTCGTGGCTGATGAGCCAGAGTTTCGAGGTGAGCGCCGAGGCGGTGATCGCCCAATCGTCACCTTCTTTCAGCGACCACCGGATTTCGAGCGGCGCACCGGGCACGCTGAAGATCTTTTCCGGCTGCATGGATTTCAAGTTCCACAACACCATCGTATTGCCGAAATGCTTCATCGCCTCGGCATCCTTGATGAGCTTGCCGAGATCCATCATGTAATTGTTCCAGCCGGTGAAGCTCGATGTCAAAAACACATTCTTCTGCGGATTGATGGCGATGTCGTAGCCATAGCCGTCGCCGCCATTGTCCGTTGGGATCGGATGCGCCGAGAGAAACTCCCCTTTGTTGTTATAGACCGCGAGTCCGGTGACGCCGTCGCGGCTCTTGTCGTTCGACAAAGTGCCGATCACCATGCGGCCGGGAATAGCATAAAATGTATGCGGGCCGACGTAGCCGGTCTTTTCGGTGAGGTCCGTGACCGTGTTGATGAGTTTTGGATGCGCGGGATCTGTGCCGACGTCGAAAATGAAAATCTTGCTGTCGTCGAGGCGTCCTGCCCAAAGATATTTGCGGTCGTCGGTAAAGCCCATGTGATGCGCCTCGCCACGGCCGCCGACGGACACGCTGCTCACAACCTTGCCATAAGTTTTTGATTTGGGATCGGCATCGATCGTGACTAGCTTGTCGGATTCATCGCCGAGACCCTTTTCGCCCAGGGCCCAGACATGCAGATAGGCCTCCTGGCCTTTGATGAGCGACGCCGTATAAGGCGAAAGACATGTCTCGTCCGCCCGCGCCGCCGGCGCTGCGATTCCCCATGCCGAAGCGACGAGTGCTGCCGTAAACGCGAAGCGGGCCCTCTTATTCATCTGTTTCTCCCAAAAGTTCCGATTGGCGATCACTCTTCCCCAAATAGGGCGAAGCACAAAATAGGCAAAATGCTTCCATCTTTCAGGGCAAGCCTTCGCGCACCCCAATCCCTTCCCAGTTTACCCCCTGTTGCGAGATCCCGCTGGCGTGGTCCTGCGAAAGCGCCGCCACCGAACATATATTTCCATAAAAACTATGGCAAAGCTTATTTATGGGGCGCATTACCACAGGCGATCACCCCAAAGGCGTCGATTCTCAGCCAGATGTAATCGTTATCAGCTTTGGTCAATTGGTATTGCGGCTCGGGCAGCTGCCAGAGTGTCATTGCTATCCCGGCTGGGGGTTCCTTGCCTTGTTCGAGGGGCGCGATAATCCAAGCGGGCGCGTCGTTTCGCGCGCAAAGTTGCCGCACCCCCTCTTGCGACAATCGCGGCGGATCTGCGCTTTTGGGCGCACTCCATCGCGCGAAACTCTTTCGATCCGCAAGCCTCAAATCCATCAGGAATTGTGTCCGGCTTCGCCATTCGGCGGCAAGGGCGGCCGAAAAGATAGTTGGGGTTCCTTGCAGCCGCGACGCCCATTGCGGCCGGCCAAGGAAAAACCAGACCTCGGCCGATCCGTCGATCCAAAGCACTTCGCCCTTCTGCTGATTGATCAGCCGCGTGATTTCCGGTGGCGGGCGGTTTTGCTCCATCATATGTTGGGCTGGCGACCGTTGGTCCCAAAACGGCACAACCGCGGCAAGCAAAAGAACCGTGAAACCGATTTGCAGGGGCGGGGCGATGCGCGGCCGGACGATGGCGAAATAAGCCGCAAGGGCGCAAAGCGGAAGGGCGAGGAAACCCTTGACC
Organism: Methylocapsa sp.; assembly: GCA_003162995.1. Classification (GTDB taxonomy): domain Bacteria; phylum Pseudomonadota; class Alphaproteobacteria; order Rhizobiales; family Beijerinckiaceae; genus Methylocapsa. Next base: position 5,023 of record PLUZ01000353.1, read on the forward strand.
AAGACAAATGCAGGATCGCCGTAGCCCGCAGGCGCGGCCATGGCAAATTGCCAAGGGTAGGCAAAGAGGCGGACGTTCCAAATCGTGGCGACAATAACGGTAAAGATCCATGTGTAGAGAACGAGCGGCGGTTTGATCGCTGGCGCGAACCGCGCGGCGCGGAAATGCAGAAGAAGCGCCAAGATCGCGGCGGGGCCAACGACCGCGAATTGTGTGTTGAACGACCAGCAAAGCACCAGGAGTGCCAACACCAGGCGCCCGCTTGGGCCGTGCGGCCACAATTCAATGGCGCAGAGGCCCAAGGCCATCGCCCCGGCAGCAGACATGAGCCAAGCCGTGCGCCAGGGCTGCGCCTGCACAATAAGAAGCGAGGAAAGCCAATCGCCAAAAATCGCGGCAATGGCTATGCCGCCCAAACCAACCAAGATGATCGCTGCAAGAATCCGCCGGCCGCGTCCTTGCTGAAAATGCGCGGCAATGGCGATTGTCGTTGCCTGAACGATGAGCGGCGGGAAAGATTCGATTGGCCAATGGCTTGGAAACAAAAACGGACTGCGCGACTCGTGGAAGCCCCTCAAGGAAGGATCGATCGCCGCGAAAAGCCGGTCCAGCATGGGCAGGCCGAGCGCGCCGCCCAAGATCACTAGAGCCCCGGCGAGGGCGCAAAACAAAAACCAGCGCTTGTCTTCCAAGCCGAGGACGGCAAGAAAGACTCCAAATCCGGCCAAGGCCATGAGCGGATGCAAAAGAGCCGCCGCCATTAGGCAGCAAAGCGAAACCGCATCGCGTCTTGCGGCAAGCGCGGCGAGCCCTGCCAGCACCAAGGCCTCGGCGAAAGGGCGCGGAATGGCGAGCAGCTCGGCGAAGCCAAACGGATAGGGCGCGCCATAAGACACGGGCAGCAGGGCCGCAAAAATCACAACAGCCCAAACCGCGCCGCCGCCGATGAATTGGCGCGCGAGGGCGGCTGCCGCGAAAAACCATGCGAGCGCCGCCATGATCGCGAGGGTTTCCGCGGCGGCGGCCGGCCCGGAACACCAGACCATCGCCTTCGCGGCATAACGAAACAGGCTGAAGCCGAATTGCCCGTCATGGACGAACATCAGATCGCGGCCAACGCCGTTCGGATCGAGATCGGCGAGCGCGCGGCCCATATAGAGGTAAGCGTCCTGAACAATGCCGAGATAGGGACGGCTCCAGACAAAAACCAGAAAAGCGATCAGGGGAATTGGCGAAAAGTCTTGCGCCCGAAGGCCTGCCGTTAGCGAAATCGCCGCCCGGGATTTTGTCGCCGTGGTCACTGGATTTTTCAGCCGCGCGGAAGGACCTGCAAGCATTCCCCCCTCGCTCACCCCGCGCCGGGCGGGCTCGCTCTGCACAGCCAAGGCCTCACGCCACTTTGTGCGGCACAAGGCGGGCGCTTGCAAGAGCTTCCCGTGCGCCGGAAAAGCCTGCTTCCCCATATTCGGCGTCCTCGTTGACAGCCCAGACATCATAGAGCGTCCGGCCCGCCAAAATATTCGCGGCTGTCAGCATTCCGGTCATCATCGCATGATCCTGATTGTTATATTTGTGCATGCCATTGCGGCCGACGAGATGCAGCGCTGGAAATCGGCTCTCCAGCTCAAACCGGATCATCCGCACATTTTCAAGATAGGTTTCGTCATAGACCGGATAGGCTTTCTTCTGGCGCACGACGCAGGCGTCCGTGACGTCCTCGCCGCGCATCAAGCCGATGGCGGCGATCTCTTGCTGCGCGAGCGCGATCAGATCGCCATCCGTCATGGACCAGAAATCATCGTCCTCGCGGCAGAAATATTCAAGCCCGAGGCAGGTCGAGGTCTCGTCCGGGATCATCTCCGGCGACCAGGACCGGAAGTTCTGCACCCGGCCGACCTTGACCTTCGGATCGTGGATATAAATCCAATTGTCGGGCCATGTGCGTTGCGTGTGGCCGATAAGGACGACGGTGAGAAAATCGCGGTATTTGAGCGCCCGCGCATGGAGAAGAGTGAGCGGCGGCGGACTGAGCTTTGCAACGAGTTCCTGGATCGGCGCCGAGGAGACGACATGGCGGGCCTCGAAACTTTCGCTGGTTCCATCGCCGCCGATGGTGTCCACCGTCCAAATTTGCCGATGCGGATCGAAATGCAGTTTCACGAATTTGCGGTCCATGACGATGCGGCCGCCAGACTCTTGAATTTTTCGCGCGGCGGCTTCCCACATCATGCCGGGGCCCCGGCGCGGATAGCGGAAGGATTCGATCAAGGTTTTGGCGCCGGCGCCGCCTTGCGGCGTCAATTTCAAGGAGCGCCTTAAGCCATCGGCAAGCGCCTTGGCGAGATTGAGCCCCTTGATTCGCTGAGCCGCCCAATCGGCCGAGATCTCATCGCAATCCATTCCCCAAACCTTTTCAGTGTAGGTCTTGAAGAAGATCGAAAAGAGCCTTTCGCCGAATTCATTGCGCATCCATTGATGGAATGTCTTGGGCTCGCGGACCGGAAACGCGCGGGCATAGGCATAAGAGGTGACGCAGGCGACGCTTTGCGCAAGGCCCAGATTGCCCAGGGCCTCGAAAGCCTTCAGCGGATAGGCGTAGAATTTTCCCGCGTAATAAATGCGCGATAGCCGCGGGCGCAGGAGAAAATCGTCCGGAAGGATCTCGTCCCAGAGCGCGACCACTTCCCGTGACTTCGAAAAAAAGCGGTGGCCCCCGATGTCGAAAAGGTAGCCCTTATAGGAGACGGTCCGGCTGATTCCGCCGACATAGTGCTTATCTTGCTCGATCACGGTCACGCCATGGCCGGTCTTGGCGAGACTGTAGGCGGTCGTCAGCCCGGCGGGACCGGCTCCAATAATCAAAGTGTCGGTTGTCTCCAATGTCCTCTCCGTTCTAGATTTTCAGAACAGAAGAGAACAGTTGTAGGTTAAGGCCAGACCAGCCGAATGAAGACAAGTCTATCGAACATCGCTATGCCGCTCGCGAAGCCGGAGATATTTTGCTTAGGGATTATTTATATAATTTTATGCTATAAACCGCGATAATAGGGTGAGGTATCGTTAATCCAGCGATCCGCGCATGGCATCTCTCTTAAACACTGACATGCCCAAAGCTTTTTGCCGTGGCGCTTTAAAAGACTGGGGGACATTGGCGCGAGTCAGGAGCCTCGCTCGAAATTTCGCTTTAATTTGGCTTGAATACAGCAACACTCCGGGACACGAAGCACCGGGGTGCCGCGAGCGAGGTCTTCTTGGTCCGTTTTGAAAATGTCGGCTTGCGCTACGGAATGGGAGCGGAAATCCTCAAGGATATCAGCTTTGACATCGGGCCGCAGTCGTTTCAGTTTCTGACTGGCCCCTCGGGCGCCGGCAAGACGACGCTTTTGCGGCTCATTCTTTTGTCCTTGCGGCCGACGCGCGGCTCGGTCGCGCTGTTTGGCAGCGACGCCCTCACCCTCGACAAAGCTGCGATCACCGGTCTCAGACGGCGAATCGGCGTCGTCTTTCAGGACTTCCGGCTGCTCGATCATTTGACGACCTATGAAAATGTCGCGCTTCCGCTGCGCGTGCGCGGCAAGGAAGAATCAAGCTACCGCGCCGAGGTGAGCGAGCTTTTGCAATGGGTCGGTCTCGGTGAAAGAATGCACATCCTGCCGCCCGTGCTGTCAGGCGGCGAGAAGCAGCGCGCGGCGATTGCCCGCGCCCTCATCGTGCGGCCGGAGCTACTGCTCGCCGACGAGCCAACCGGAAATGTCGATCCGAGTTTGGCACGCCGGCTGCTGCGGCTCTTCACCGAGCTCCACAAATCGGGAACATCCGTCGTGATCGCGACCCATGATCTCGCCTTGATGGACCAGTTCGACGGCGCCCGGCGTCTCGTCCTTGGCGATGGCCGCCTCCACATTTACGATTGAGGCGCGCGATGAGTTTTTTCACCGGCGCGATCCGGCGGGTGCAAGTGGCGGCGGGGAATGTCCGGCATTGGGACGGGAGAGGTGACGTAACGCGCGGTTTCGGGCGCCGCGGCAACCGCGATATGGCGCTGGTGCCTGCAGCATCGATCGCGGGGCGCGCCCTGGTGACCGTCGTCGCCATCATGACCTTTTTGGCCTCGCTGACCGCCGGCGCTGCCATCCTCATCAGCGACTCCTCACGCGGCTGGCAGGACGAAGTCGCGCGCGAAATGACGATCCAAATCCGCCCGGCCGCTGGCCGCGACCTCGAAGCCGACTCGGCGAAAGCCGCTGATCTCGCCCGCGCGATGCCGGGCGTCGCTTCGGTCCGCGCCTACACCAAGGCGCAAGCCGAGGAACTGTTGCAGCCCTGGCTCGGCTCCGGCCTCGATCTTTCCGAATTGCCGGTGCCGCGCCTCGTCGTCGTCGGCCTCGACAAAGAGGAACGCTTGGACATCGCCGTCCTGCGCAAGAAGCTCACCGACGCCATTCCGGGTACGAGCATCGACGACCATCATGTTTGGCTGGAGCGTCTCGCCATCATGGCAAGGAGCGTCGTCTTCGTCGCCGCGGTGATCTTTTCTCTTGTCCTCGCCGCGATGATCCTGGCGGTCGGCTTTGCGACCCAAGGCACGATGGCGGGCAACCGCGAGATCATCGAAGTTTTGCATTTCGTCGGCGCCGAGGACAGTTATATTTCGCGCCAGTTCCAGCGGCATTTCTTCCGGCTTGGCCTGCGCGGCGGCGCGATCGGCGGCGGGCTTGCGATCCTCGTTTTTCTGGCCTCGGGAATGGTTGCCGCTTGGCTGCGGGCAACCCCCGGCGGCGACCAGATGGAGGCCATGTTCGGCGATTTTTCGCTGGGGCTCAATATTTACGCCACGATCGCGCTGATCGCGGCGGGGATCGCGATCGTCACCGGCTTCGTCTCCCGCATCATCGTCTACCGTCATTTGCGCGGCTTGAGTTGAGGCCGGAGAATCCGAATTGAGACCGTGGCGCGCCTATAAATTCCTAATCCGGTTTCGCGATCACTATGCTAGTCTAGTCGCCAATGAAAGATGCTCAGCCACAGGCGTCAAGCCAATTGTCGCGGGCCGGTGCGTCGCCGGTAACCCAGCAACAGCAACCGGCTGCACGGCCTCCGCGCGCCGCGCTCATCAAAGCTTGGGCTGACGCCGCAACCGCAGTACTGAAGGCGTTGATTCTGCTGCTCACGATCTTGGCAGTGGGACTCGTGGCGGGCACTGCGGTCTGGCGCGGCCAGCATAGCCGTGCCGTCACGATCATGGTCGATCCCGAGTCTGAGAAGACGCTCCAAGCGCTCGGCTCAGATCTCGATCTCCGCGAATCTCTCATCGATGCGCTGAACGAACGCGTGCGCGGCGTGCAGCAGATCATCGCGTTCCAGGGCGCTGCCGGACTGCTCGACGCCACCCAGCGGGATGCGGTCTCCTTTAAGCCCTTCGGGCTTGATCTGCCGGTTGGAGATTTCGCCCATTGGATTCGTGACATGCTCGGCACCCCACCCCCGGAAGCGGTGCGAGTCGAACTCATGTGCGCACCGCTTCCGTGCACTGCATCCGGTGCCACCCAAGGCACGCTGTTGGTCACGCTGTCCGGGCCAGGCGGCAGCCATCGTGTCTCATACCCAATTCCGCTCGCCAATCCCGGGCTGAGCCGCGCCCTGCATCAAGCGATGCAACAGAGTGCTACCTTGCTGCTTGGGAAGGCCGAGCCGATCATCGCAAGCATCTACGACGTCAATGCTCAAACACAAGCAGTGTTCCCGGATGAGAAGCGTCAAGATTTGGAGCGCGCCGAGGGGGAGGCGCTCACCGCGCGCAGTACTGGCAAGGACATCTGTGCCACCGACGTGATGATCGGCTTATCCCTGGTCTGGCGCGGCCTGCTCCAAGAGGGAATCGCTGCTGAAATGCGGGCGGCGGATTCAGCTGATTTCACTTGCCAGGTGCATGCCAAGACGAACATCGTGTTTATGCTGTCCTCCTTCGCGCTCTGCGATCCTTCGCCTAAGACTCGCAAAGAAACCTACGCGCTGGCGCGGCAGGTGCAGGACAGACTGGCGAAGCTCGGCCGAAGTCAGGTTGACGACTTGGTCTACTACCGGATTCCGACCGGCGGTCTGGACTTGGATATCGTGCAGTCAATCACCGAACTCAGCGATGAGAAGGTGAGGACCGCGTTCTGCAATGGAGCAAGAATCGCCCCGCCCGGCGCCCATGGCGACCTCGACGAGCATATACGCGTCATCCTCGACAAAATGCTCAAGCTGCTGCCGCCGAGCCAATCACCATATTTTGTCCTTGGAGTCCTTGTGCCCTTGCGGCAAGCGCTCGAAGTCGGCGTGCCGCGCGAGGACGTGATTGGCCGCTGGATCACGGCCCACAAGATGATCAATGCCATCGACACCTATACGCTGGCCGACAAACATCCGCGCCGGCTATTCCTGGAGCAAGGTGAGCTTGCCATGGATGCAGCCTTGGCGGCGCACGCCGCTCTGGCGCTCCCGTCAGCCGAAAAGCTGAACACCCTCAAGGCCGCGGGAGTCGACCTCGCAACCACCGAGGCAACGCCAGACGCGCTCCTGCAAACTGAGATTTCGCAAGACCTCTCGACCGGGCGCGTTGCCTTCGAGAACGCTATCGTGACCGACACAACAACGCCGTTCGAGCAGTCATCGGATATTGAGACGCTCACTCTGCTGGGCGATGCGCTCTTTGCCATCGGCGATATTCCGGGTGCGCAGGACGCATATGCCCGCGCGGTTGACGCCTTCATCAAGGACGACGAGCCGTTAGACCAGATCATCTTGCTCGCCCGCGCTGCCGCGCATTGGGCGAGCTTACGCGTCGCCAGCGGCGGCTGCCGTCCCAACGCTGCCCCCGATGCCACCTGGGAGACGCGTTGGGGGCAGCTCGGTGCCGGAACGCATGATGTTTGCGCGCTCGATCAGCCGAAAGGGGAAGCGGAGCGTCCTGCCCTGTTTGGAATTATTCGCCCGCTGGTCGCCGACGCAATCAAGCGCTGCGCGCAATCGGCGCTAGCACCAGCGGCCAGGGCGCCCAAGGACGGGAGCCTCGATCAGGATGAGCGATTCGCCATGCTCGAATGCCTGCGGAGCAGCGGACCGGACGACATAAGCCTGCGGAGCCACTTCATCAATGATCAGACGGGCGCGACCGTTGAGGCAAAAATCGAAAATGCCCTCGGCGCGCGTCCCTGACGGGAAGCCGCGTCGGCGATTTTACGCTGGGATTGACTATCTACGCCGCGATCGTCTCCCGCGTCATCGTCTACCGCCATTTGCGGGACTTGAGTTGAGCGGGGAAAAGGGAGCGCCTGACCGATGACAGGAACAATCCGGGTTGGCATCGGCGGCTGGACCTTCCCGCCTTGGCGCGGGATTTTTTATCCGGAAGGTCTCGCGCAAAAGCGGGAACTCGAATATGCGAGCCGCCATCTGACATCGATCGAGATCAACGGAACCTATTACGGTTCGCAAAAGCCCGAAAGCTTTGCCCGATGGCGCGAGGAGACACCTGAAGGGTTTGTGTTCGCGCTCAAGGGTCCGCGGTTTACCACCAACCGGCGCATCCTCGCCGAGGCGGAACCTTCGATCGAGCGATTCTTTGCGAGCGGCGTCCTCAATCTTCAAGAAAAGCTCGGACCGGTCAATTGGCAGCTCCTTCCAACGAAACGCTTTGATCCCGCCGATTTCGAAGCTTTTCTCAAGCTGCTGCCGAAGACCATCGAAGGACGCAAAATTTTGCATGTTGTCGAGGTTCGGCATGAAGGATTTCGAACCGCGGAGTTCGTCGATTTGTTGCGTGCCTACGAAACCGGCGTGGTCCTCACGGACAGGGACGCGTTTCCCCATATTCCTGATGTCACGTCGCCGTTCGTTTACATTCGCCTGCAGAGGTCATCGGAAGGGGAGGAGTGCGGCTATCCTGCGGCGGCGCTTGATCTATGGGCGGCGCGTGCGTTCGCTTGGTCCCGGGGCAACGTCCCAAAGGACCTCGAACCGGTAGCTAGTCCCGAAAAGAAGCCGCCAAAATCGCGAAATGTTTTCATTTACTTCATCAACGGTTTTAAGCCAAAAGCGCCCGCTGCCGCCATGGCATTGATGGAACGGCTTTCTAACGGCTGACGCATCCGCTTGGCCGCGACCGCCGCGTTAGGTGTGTCTCATTCCGGCATGGCGTCGGGCGGCCAGGGCAGCGCCTCGAAGGGGGCGAGCGCCTTGAGGATGTCTTGGGCTACGGCGAGATGGGCAGGATTATCCACCCTGAACGTATCTTGCGTTGCCGACAGCAATAGGCCGCCTTTCGCGGTGCGCTCATGGATGGCGGCGGGCGGCGGCGTGATGAGCGGCGCGAAACGTGGAGCGACATAACTCATCCAGCCGATGCGGAGATGGCGTGCCGGATCCCAAAAATCCATGATCTGCTGGGGATAGGCGGAACAATAGGTCGCATCGAAACTCTCGACAAGCGCGAGAAGCGCCGCCTTGAAAGCCGGATAGGCGATGATCGCCGGATCGGGCACGACGTTATCGCCAGTTTTGATCATGGCAGAGTTGCAGAAATATCCCGAGGTGACCCAAGCGCCCGCATTGACCCTTAAGGCAAGTGAGCTTGGATCGTTCTTCATGCTGTTGAGCACATTCGCCCGATAGCCATAGATTGGCGTCGGATCGCCAGCGTCACCTCGGACGACATTAGCGGCGATCGCCGCCGCGAGCGTCTCGCGCAAGGCAGCGAATTTCTTCGGCTTGCCCTTAAGATTGAAGATCCAATTGTCATAGGCGGGATGGATTTGCTTCAGGCGATCGGTGCAGGCGAGGTAGCGGACCGCAATCACCTCTGGCGGCTCGGCACGCGGCCCCCAAGACGCGTAGATTTTATATTCGGGAGCATAGATCATTCAAAATCCTCATATTCATCTAACGAATTGATCCTCGGATTATGCTTGGGAACGCCGCCTGGATATGGCCTCACGAAAATCTTGATGCGTTTGAGCTTGTCGTCGTCCTCAAAAAGTTTGCTGGCCGCATCCGCCGCCGCTTGTTCATGAAAATACCATTCGATATCTCGGCCGCCGCTGGCATCGACCTGTCTTGTGGCCTGTTCGACCCATTTATCATCGATACTGTCGCTTATGATCCTATTCTGCCTTACATCCTCATAATGCCCCTTGGCTTCGATCATTGCGCCGTCCGATTCGCGACAGTCGTCATAGCGGACAGGCTCACCCGTCGCGGGATTGGTGAGGCTGAAAGCGAGCCCC
>PLUZ01000497.1 GCA_003162995.1 Methylocapsa sp.
ATCAATCATTACCCGGGCAAGCTGAAACTCATTCTCTGCGGCTTTCACGAGGGCGCGTTGGCGGCGCAAAAAGTGTACCACTATGTGTACCCCGGCAAGAGGCTGACGTTCCAATACACGACATCCTCCTCCAGCCTGCAGAAAAAGCTTGGCGTCCACTGAAACCGCCCTGGCGGGCCGCGCCGGCAAGAGAGGGACCATGCATCGCATCGCGCTCTATGCGGGTTCCTTCGATCCCCTGACCAATGGTCATGTCGATATCATCGAAAGCGCCAGAGCTTTGTGCGATGAACTTGTCGTCGCGATCGGCGTGCATCCGGGTAAGATGCCGATGTTCAGCGCCGCGGAACGCGCCTCCCTTCTTGAGACCGTTTTCGAAGACCTCCTCGTGGCCCCCGCCTGCAAGCTTTCGGTGCGCACGTTTTCTGGCCTCGCGGTGGAGGCCGCGCGCGCCGCTGGAGCGAGCCTCATCCTGCGCGGCCTTCGCGATGGAACTGACCTTGACGACGAGATGCGCATGGCGGCGATGAACGCCGCGATGGCGCCGGAGATCAAAACGGTGTTTTTGGCCGCTTCGCCCTCGGTCCGTCACATTAGCGCGACATTGGTGCGGCAGATCGCCGGTCTCGGCGGCGATGTATCGGCCTTCGTGCCCGCTGCGGTCGCGCAAGCGCTCGCCAAACGGCGCGCCCCGGGATGAGCTCTCTTAATTGTTTCAAAGGATCGAACCGAATGACGCTTTACCGGATGATGATCTGCTCTGGTTTGACATTGGGTCTTGCCTTGGGTTTGGCCTTTGGTAGCGCCTCGATTTCGCGTGCGGCACCCGCTGCGCCGGCGCAAGATCTCCAAAACACGATCTATCTTGACACCAAGGACGGCCGGATCACGATTTTGCTGCGGCCAGATCTCGCCCCCAAACATGTGGCCCAGATCGAGGCCCTAACGAAGCGCGGCTTCTACAATGGCCTCGTCTTTCATCGGGTAATCGACGGTTTCATGGCGCAGACGGGCGATCCCACTGGCACCGGGACGGGCGGATCCGACCTGCCCAATATTCCGGCCGAATTTTCCGCCGAACCTTTCAAGCGCGGCACCATTGGCATGGCCCGCTCGCAAGATCCGGATTCGGCCAATTCGCAGTTTTTCATCTGCTTCGCCGACGCATCGTTTTTGAACCACAAATACACAGTCGTGGGCCAGGTCGTCTCCGGCATGGATGTCGTCGACAAGATCAAGAAAGGGTCCAAGCAAGACAATGGCACGGTGACCGGCCCGGATAAGATCGTCAAGATGCAGATCGCCGCCGATGCTGCCCCCACCAAGAAATAACAGTCCGCAGGGCTACGCCGGAAAGCGCCCCGCGGTTTTTAGGCCACGAGATCACAAAACTATACGGTTTGTAACAAAACGTGAAAGGCGTCGTTCAGCCGGATTGCGGCTTGGGCATCGCCAAATTTGTGGTTGGATTCGCGCGGCTTTCCGGCAAAGCACACCTTTTCCCAGCTGATTGAAAACTATTGTCTACTCCCACTTGGGGGATGCGTGGCGGCACCCGCGACGGCATTGTTATCCCGCGATCAGGGTGGCGAGCCAGTTGCCGAGGCGCAAAGCGGCCTGCCAATCTCCTGATCACCGCAGCAGCGGAGAGCGTTCGGGTGCTGGCGAATATGCCCTAAATGCAATTGATTTTGACCAAACCTTTAGTCCAGTTCCCGCGCGTCCGCCAGCAGACGCGCGGGAATTCTTATATTGGATCACCATGAATTTGGATTGAATCAATCCAAATTCATGGTGATCGATTCTTGGAGTTTCGCGAGGGATGCAGGCAGAAACCGATTCCTGCTTTCCCCCATCCCGAATTGGCCTTTAGCTGCGCTTGTTTTTCCTGCCAGGAGCCGCCCTCGGCCCGGCCGTGCAAGGCCCCGGCGGCTTTACCGGTCATCCGTCCCGCGTGGTTTACCTCGGGCGCCGCATCGTCTATGGCAGGGCCTCAGAAAACCCAATGAGGAGCAAAGCATGGCCGAGGCTGGCAACACACTGACATTAGACACCACGCAGGGGCCAGTCGTCATAGAACTGCGGCCTGATCTCGCACCAGCCCATGTCGCGCACATCAAAAAACTCGTGGGAGAAAAGTTCTACGACGGCGTCGCCTTTCATCGCGTGATCGAGGGGTTCATGGCCCAAACCGGCTGTCCGCACGGGACCGGGACCGGCGGCTCGAAATATCCCAATCTCAAGGCCGAGTTCAACGCCGAGCCGCATGTGCGCGGCACCTGCTCCATGGCCCGTGCGCAGGACCCAAATTCCGCCAACTCTCAGTTCTTCATCTGCTTTGGCGACGCGCGCTTTCTCGACAAGCAATATACCGTCTGGGGGAAGGTAACGTCGGGGATGGAGAATGTCGACAAGATCAAACGCGGCGAACCCGTCCGCGATCCCGACAAAATCGTTTCCGCAACGATCGATTGACGCCACCAACGCGTTCACTGGCAAGTTTGGGCACCCCACTATTGTTTTGCCGTGGCTGTCCGCCGCCGGCTGCATAT
>PLUZ01000106.1 GCA_003162995.1 Methylocapsa sp.
CATCGGGTTCACCGCCGGCTGCGGAAACAGCTCCTGGCTGCGCGCCATGAAATGGAACATTCCCCATAGCACCAGTTCGATGAAGACTCCGACGATGAAGAGTCCGATGACGCACGCGACAAGCTGACAGAGCGCTGCCGCTTCTTCGCGCGCGGCTATTCGGTGTTCAACTGCGCGCAGGTGGACGGTTATGAACCTACCCCGCCGGTGCCTTGTTCAGGCGATGAGCGCGCCGCCCATGCCGAAATCTTTTATACCAACCTCGGTATCAAGACCGTCTACGGCGGCGACGAAGCCTATTATCTTCCTTCAGCCGATCGCGTGCATACTCCAGTATTTGAGGCCTTCAGGGATGCGGCATCTCACTATAGTGTCCTCTACCATGAAGGTGTTCATGCCACAGGGGCCAAGCACCGTCTGGATCGTGACCTGTCCGGCCGGTTTGGATCGGAGGCTTATGCGATGGAGGAGATTATCGCCGACACAGGATCATCGATGATCCTTGCCGATCTGGGCATCGCGACGCGGCCTCGGCCCGATAACGCGGCTTATATTGCGACTTGGCTGAGGGTGCTGCGTAGTGACACTACGGCGATCTTCACCGCCACCAGCAAGGCGCAAGCTGCTGTCGACTGGATGCACGCACAACAACCATCGAATCTGCTCAACGCCGCAGCCTGATGGTCGTTTCAGCGGCGGGCGTCGCTGTCGACCGCCGCCGGCAAAAGGCGAGCTGGTCCTCAGCAACCCTCGCCCGATAAAGGAGCGCAAGGTTTTCGGTTGCGAGCATCCTTTTCTCCTCGGCATGACGGCGTGCCTCGGTTCGCAGCATTGCAATCTCCACCTCCAGCTCGCTCACCCTCGCGGCAAGGTCCTTCGCCGGACCCGGTGCATTCGCGGCGACCTCGATCTCGTCGAGGATATCGCGATGAGTGGTGTAGAGCGGATTGCGGCTCATGCCGGCCTCTCGCGCAACAGCCGCTGGACTGATATGCACGACTCGGCCTTGATGATCCGGGTGATGTCCTTCACCACGGACCAAGCGCGAGAGGGCAGCTCGATAGGATCGCGCAGCGTTCATGGAGGGTGCGGATCGTGCGTCAGACTTCCTCATTATGCCCCCTTGATCTTCACCAGTACCCGATCGCATTGTTCAATGGCCTCGGCCAAGACCGCTGCCGTCATCGGCATCGCGCCCGGCATGAGCGCAGCATTGCGCTCGCGGCGATCCCGCCAGTAAGGGGCATGTCGCGCCTCGATCACCATATTCGCGCAGCTCAGGCATACAGCGGGGCTACGGCCCGCTTCGCTCGGCGCGGCCTCGCCGCCACAACGCGCGGTCTCCGGCTGGAACACGCACCAGCCATAGTCGCAGGCATGGATGCGAAGATCTGTTTCCCGCAATACGAAGTCGATGTAGTCGCGCCGAACCTGCTCGCCGGCACGTCCCCGGAAACGAGCATTGCCCGCGGCGATCCGTTCGCCCATACGCCCCGCCAGCCGGTCGCTCAGCAATAGCCTGTCGAGCGCCGTCGCCGTCTCCGCCCGGCTTTCATGATCTATGAGCTGACCGAGATCAAAGTCGTTGCCAACGTAACCACGGGCCGTCATCCCGACAGAAGCGTGCTTGTAATGCTCGGCGAGGCCGAGCAACATGGAGCGGTCGCGCCGCGCGACGAAGCGCGCAAAGGTCTTGCGGAACTGGTGAGTGCTGAACGACCACGGCTCACCCTCATGCATCGGCACGCCAACATGGCGCGCGAAGTCGTTGATCCTCCAACCCATGTGCATTTGTGTTACCGGTACGATCGTGCCGTACTGCAGGTTCTTCACCAGGAACAGTTCGCCTCTCCCCGAAGCCGCCCGAAGCGGCGCGCTCAACTGCTCGAGAAGGGCGACTGCTTTTACAACGGGCGCCGGCGCCAGCCATCGTTCAAGCCGTCCGCCGTGTTCATCGACCGTCTTGAAGAGCCGGGCGACGACATACGCTTGCTCTACGCCGGTCTCGCCGATGGGGCGATGCTCGATCGCGCCCACCTGCATCGAGAGGATTTCGCTCACCCGCATGCCAACGAAGCCGGCGATGATGATGTAACAAGCCTCGACCAGATGAGTTGCTGCGCGTCGTACAGCGTAGGCCCCGTTCAGAGGCTCACTTGTCGGACCTTTTAACGCCGCGCGTCTCAGAGCCTTGCGCACATGATACGACGCCTGTCTAATCCCCCCCTGTGTGAGCCCGAGTGCTCGCGCCGTCAGCCGGATGGTCTCCGCCTCGATGATCGTCGGACCATGATCTTCAACCCATTCGAGAGCGCTGCTGAGCAAAGCGATCGCGATCGCATCGGGAATGAAGGGGATGGTTCCCTTGGTCGCCGGTGTCAGTCCGGCCGCCTCGTACGTTGTCTCTTGCGGGAGCGGGTCCATTATAATCGGATCGTCAAGCTTGGCCCGCTGCCGATAGAGATCCTTCAGCACCACCATGTAGTTCGCCACCGTATTAGGGGAAAGCGGGCGGCCGCTTTGTCCCCGCCTTGCCAGAAGCCAGGCTCGCAGACGTTCGACTGCCGCCCCGTCGATATCGTGGAACGCTGTCAGCCCCTCGAGTGCCATCCACCCGATCAGGGTTTTCAGCGTGACGGCCTTGATTTGCACGGAAGTCGGCGACAAGCGTTTGCGCCCGGTGGGTGGATTAACGACCATCGACCAGAGAAACTGCTTGGCCGCGTGGGTGAGACTGGCTCCGGCGGCCGCGCTGATCCGTGCGCCGCGTGGAGGCACCAACCTCCAGTCTATCCAGTTATGATCCGCGCGTCTTCCCGCGGTGCGGATATCGAGCTGCCACTCATCGTCACCGAACCGACTCAATGGCGATACCGGCTCCGCTGTCCAGTCCGCCGATGGCAACGATGTGGCGAGAGGGGTCTTCATTCGATCGGCGGGAGAACCGGAGTCTGCTTGCCTAACGCCGCAACACGCAGCTCAGATGGAAAGCGTGGAAGGATATCGTTGTCGAGGATCTCAAGCTTCGGCGCATAGAGAAGTCTCCAGCGATCCGGTGCTAATGCCGCGCGTGCCTCGATGAGAGCTGCCCTCGTCGACAGCAGCCGCGCAAGCACGTCGGGATCGAGCGGGATGACCGCGTTCGGACAGGTGAAGCAGCCCAGCCACGCCGTGCAAAGCCGCCCCACCTTCTGGCCATCACCAACGCCGCCGAAGGGATCGCTGCAGATGAAGCCTGCTGCAGTGGCATGCTCGGCGTCGGTTGCCTGCGGCTCGATCTCGATTGGTTCGCTATAGCTACCAGTTCGAACAAGTTCGACAAAGCGCGCCTGCAAGCTTCCGATCACCCGCTCCTGAGCTCGCCGCACCACGGGGCGATCGACGTAGCGTTGCGTCGTATCCGGTGTAGCATGATTGGCAAGGGCCTGGGTTTTCAGGATGTCATAACCAAGTGTCTCGTGGGCGAGCGTCAGCCCCGACGGCCGTAATGTTGCCATCGTTAGGGCCATGGGCGAACCAGCCCCGTTGAGCAGACTGTGACGTCGGACGAACTTTCGAACGTGTGCTTCAACCAGATAGTTCGGGACCAACAGCACGGTGCGCCGATTATTCATGCTATCTACCAGGAACAACCGATCCCGATCCGGCGCCGGAGCATGCGGCACCAGCGGCGCAGTCATCGCCAGCACTCGCTCGATGAGGTTGGGTACAGAAAGGCTCTTGTCGCGCAGGAAGCTTCGGCGTTGCTGGCGGTTTGAACGGCCTTTCGACCAGGTCACCACGGTACGTCCATCAAGCAACAGATGCTCGTTCATGCAATCGCGCCGCAGATGGCGTAGTGCCTCGGGGTTGGCATAACTCTGCGCGCCGATCGCGATCATATAGGGGATCAAGGTCTCCGGTATTGCATGGAGGTATCTCACGAGTTGACGATTGCCCCCATGTTTCTCGGCTGCAATATAGATGCGCCGANNAGCTGATGCTATCTGGCGGGACGACGCCTCCACACCGATTGACGATGATGGCCAGCAAAACCCCAATATTGTCGAGGTCGAGTTTGCCGAGATCTCGCTCAGCTGCGACGGCGGCGTGATCGATTTCCGACAGGAGCGTCTGCCCGGTCGCGAAGGTGGCCCAACTTGCTTCTATGTCCCGGCGCGCTGCGGCCAGAACTTCCTCCATTTCTGTCCGATCGAGCACTTCTCGCGGACGGGTGGCTGCGTTCTTGCGCGGGAATGCATTAAACGGGATTTCGAGATCTGGTTGCATTCGTTCTGGATGATTCCGCTTCAGCCACGCAACCAGTTGCTTAATCACGGACCACGCGCCATGCTGCGAGCCCTTGGTCCATTCCTTGCGATCCAGCCAAGCGATGTAGGCGCGCAGGACACCGCTATCAACGTCGCGCATCGTCTCAATCGGTGTGCCATGCTCCTCCAAAAAGCCGAAACAAGTGCGAAGCGCCTGGAAGGCGCCTTTCCTGGTTTCAGGGCATTTGTCGGCATGGTGCTGCCGGAAGGCAAGTGCGATTTCGGCGGCCATCACCGGCCGGGCGGCATAGGCCGAGAAGTCGAAGCTTCGCTCGAGCTTTCCATCACCGTCGAGCATGTTTACGACCAGCGTGCCCGGTTTGCCGATCAATGGCTCCGGCGTCGGGACAAGTCGATAGTCTTTGCGCAGCCGCCCCATCACAAAAGCGCCTTGTAAAGCTCGTCGACTGACGCCTCCACCAATGTCAGATCCGTTGCAAGTACCCGCAGGTAGATCGCGGTCGTGGCCAGATCTGCATGGCCCAGAAGCACCTGAAGAGTAAGAAGAGGATTCAGGTCAGGCTGGTGCTCGGCCATGCGCTGCAAAAAGCGCAGCATCGCGGTCGCAAAGGTGTGACGCAGTGCATGGAAGCTAGCCTGCACTCTGGCAGCATCGGCTGCGGCAGAAAACATCGCACCGATCCGTCTTGGACTCATGGCGAGTCCCGCGTCCGTCAGGAAGATAGCATCAGGTTCCATATAACCCGCAGTTCGTGCCCGAGCACGACGGGCAACAACCGCACGTTCTTCGCGCATATAAGCTCGCGTACGGTCGATTAGCGGCAGCGGCGGATAGATCGATCGTGCTTTGCCGCCCTTAGTAGTATCGATCCTGGTCGCTGTCAGAGCGTCGACGCCGGAGCATGGCAGCGCACTCCGCCGCAGTCCCGCCACCTCCATGCGCCGGATGCCGGTCGTGACTGCCCATTCGACTATCAGTCGATCCCGGCTCCCCATGCCCGCCATCACTCGGCGCAGCATCGACGGCGACAGTGGCCGCGGCAGCATGGGCGTGTGTCGGACCGTCATTTCGTTGACCACCTGCCGTCCGGCGCTCGCATTGATATGCGCAAGGAAGCCTTGGGGCCGACTCCGAGATAGCGCCACCTCGCTGGCCATAAACGGGGCGCCTTCAATCAATCCCGCGCTTACGCACCATCGATAAAACTGTGCCAGCGTTCGAAGGCGGCCATTGATCGTGCTGCGTGCGAAAGACCTTCCGGTATGATCGCTAGGCCCACCAAGCATCCGATCACGGTAGGCAGCGATTTCAGCAACACCGACTTCGTTCCAAGCCCAGCCGTTCGTTTCGAGGGTTTGCCACCAGTCGTACAGCGCTTCGCCGTAAGTACGCCAAGTCTCGCGACTGCGCGTCCGTCCCCGAACAAGGGCCACATGCAACAGCCAGGCGCACGCCGGCTCGATCAGACGCATCTCTCGGTCAACCAACATTGGTACGCCTGGCCGTGTGAGGCCATGCGGAACGAAAGCATCAGTCGTGAAGAGCAATTCAGCCAAGCAGGGGCTCTCAAAGAGGCGAACCGCGATTCGGGAACGGGCCCTCAGGCGGTTCCCGAATC